>JAKIUJ010000209.1 GCA_021647625.1 Desulfobacula sp. | reverse complement strand
TTTTTAGGTACCGGTTTTCTGGATGGCTATCATACTCTGGTTACTTCACTCTGGTTTAAAGATTATTTACCATCTGATTTACCTGCACTAATCCCCTGGAGCTGGGTAGCCTCCCGCTTCTTTCTGGCAGCCGTCCTTTTTTACAGCTGGTGGGACTGGCATAAAAAAGACAACGCAAAAAAACATAGCAGGCTAAGTCCCTCCCTTGTTTATATCCCAACCACCTTTTTCACCTTATCCAGCTTTAATTGAACAATCTTGGACATGGCATCAGCTTTCAGGCTGACAAAGGGGAGCACATTCATTCTTGCCAGAAGGGCGGGTTTAAAATATTCCGACAGCATGGGTCTTATGGCTGACGTGACCACATCAATATCAATCTCATCTTCTTCTGCCGTCATCTCCTGAATGATATCGGTTGCAAGATTGCTGGTTAAAATGATAACCGTGTTTTTAAAATTAATCTCCTTGCCTTCACCATCGGTCAAAACCCCTTTATCAAACACCTGGTAAAACAGGTTTGAAATATCCGGATGGGCTTTTTCCACTTCATCTAAAAGAACGACTGAATAGGGTTTTTGCCTGACGGCTTCGGTTAACATGCCGCCCTCCCCGTATCCGACATAACCGGGGGGAGACCCAATAAGACGGCTGACGGTATGGCTTTCCTGGAATTCACTCATATTAATCGTGACGGAATTTTTCTCACTGCCAAACAGAACATCTGCAATGGCCAGGCCTGTCTCGGTTTTTCCCACGCCGCTGGGTCCTGCCAAAAGGAACACACCCATGGGCTGCTCCGGGTTTTTAATCCCTGATTTTGCGGCTCTGATGACTTCTGCAATGGCGCTTAAAGCATGATCCTGTCCCTTGACCCGTTCACCCAGTATTTTTTCAAGATTAACGATATTTTCCGCTTCATCCTTGACCATTTTTCCCAAAGGGATTCCTGTCCAGTCGGCAACCACCTGGGCAATCACATCTTCATTGACTTCAAGCTGCATCAGGGCATTATCGCCCTGTATTTCAGACAGGCCGGTATCTGCATCATTAAGCTTGGCTTTAAGATCTTCTACTGATTCTGTATCCTCTTTGTCTATGGCCTGGAGTTCTTTTCTAAGATCCAGAACAATCTGGGCCGCTTCTTTTTCCTTTTCCCAGTTTTCCCTTATTTCATCGGCCCGGGATGTAAACTCAGTAATCGAATTTAAAATGGCCTCATATTCATCCTCATCAATGGCCATATTATTATCCCGGTCACGCTCCATGGCGGATTTTGTTCTTTCAAAGGCCTGGATGGATCGCTCCCTGTCTTCTAAGCTCGGCGGTTTAGTGGATAAATTTATTTTTACCCTGGCACACCCGGTATCCAAAAGATCAATGGCTTTATCCGGCAAAAATCGCCCTGCAATATAGCGGTCGGAAAATTCAGCCGCCGCTTTTACAGCCCCTTCCGTGATGATGACCTTATGGGCATCTTCATATCCCGGTTTTAAACCCCGCAGGATCAGTTCAGTATCTTCCACGCTGGGTTCATCCAGTTTTATGGGCTGGAATCGCCTGGCAAGGGCAGGGTCTTTTTCAAAATATTTTTTATATTCACCCCAGGTGGTGGCCGCAACGGTTCTAAGCTCGCCCCTTGCAAGGGCTGGTTTTAAAAGGTTGGCCGCATCACCGCCGCCGGCGCTTCCACCGGCACCAATAAGCGTATGGGCTTCATCTATGAATAAAATCATTGGAGATTCAGAGGCTTTTATCTCATTTATGACACCTTTGAGCCTGTTTTCAAATTCCCCCTTCATGCCGGCACCGGCTTCTAAAAGCCCCATATCAAGTTCAATCAGGGTAACATTTTTAAGCACATCCGGCACATCATCCTGAATGATCCTTAAGGCAAGTCCTTCAACAACAGCTGTTTTTCCAACCCCGGGCTCTCCCACACAGATGGGATTATTTTTCCTTCTCCTTGCCAGAACATCAATCATCTGGCGAATCTCTTCATCCCTTCCAAAGACAGGATCTATCCCGCCTTCTTTTGCCTTCTGTGTAAAATTATTGCAGAACCGGGAGAGAAAACTTTCACCGCCTTTGGAAGGTGCGGTGGCAGCCCCTGCTGCCACTTTTTCTTTTGTGGACAAGGTTTCGGCAGAGCCTTTGGTGATGCCAAAGAATTGTTCAACCAGGGTGTCCTTGTTTATTTTCTTTAAAATATCGGCATAGTTTCCGGTGATATAGGACAGCGGCCTGGACAAAAGCGCAAGCAAAATTGCACCTGACCTGATTTTTGTTTCTTCAAGCTCAATGGATGAAATCATCCATCCGTCCTGGAACAGATCAAGGAGCCTTGGGGAAAAAACCGGTTTACCTGAATTGCCTGTTTTAAATTCTTCAACAGCGGCCTCAATTTTTTTCTGGATCAGTCCCGGCTCAATTTCAAATTGCTGAAATATCATGGACAAATCGGATCTTGAATCCTCTAAGAGTTTAAGCAGAAAATGCTCAACAGACACCTCATAATGTGTTCTGGAAACACATAGCCCGGCTCCACCCTGTAAGGTGTTTGTGCAAAAATCATTCAAATGGAGAAGTAAAGATTTTGTATCAACATTTACCATTGTCACCCTCCCTTGTTATGTAAGATTATTATAAATTATATAATTTTGTTTATATGGTTGAAAATCTTGTTTCCACTTTATCAGGAATACAGTCTTCTGAAACAAGCCATGTATTCCATCCTAAATTTGCCCACCTGTCATTACCGGGCTGTGTGGTTTCAATATTGTTTTCTTCAAGTTCTATGGCAAGTTCCCACTCAAGGGGTTGATTCACATAAAATTCGACCATCTGTTTTAATTGAATAAAAAAATCTCTGGTTGGAAGAAAAGAATGAAGAACCTGTGCATCTGCATTTGAAATACATATCTGAAATTTACCGGAAATATCATCTATTTCCATGCCAATAACCGAGTCTTCACCCAATGTGCAGGAAGATAGGCCCAAAAATGAGTGTTGATCAGACGGAATGGACACTTTTCTTGGCACACACTGGATAACTTTAACCTGGCCCTTCAAGTTAAACCCATCGGAGATAATGGCTTCAAGCCCTTCTGCAGACCGGGGAAATTGAAGGGTCAGCCCTGTGTACCTGAAATATTTTTCAATATTGTGGATCCGGTCTCTGGCTTCCTTATTTTCAAGGCCGAGAAAACTGTAAAGCATATTGATGATATTTTCATCTTTTGCTTCACATATTTTATAAAAAAGCCTGTGTTTACTCCATATTTTAAAAAACAACGGATAAATCGAATAATTTATAATATCGATAAAATCCCGTTTTATCGACTTTTCATCGTTAAACTCTTCAATAAGATCTTCGGTGTAAAAGGTGGGAAGAGGAGATGAAGAACCATACAATCCAAGAAAAGTTGCCGTAATTAGATATTTTAAGGGGCCAACCTCAATTTTTCCCGGCCCAATTTGTTCATTCTCGATTTCTTCTATTTGAGTAATATCGGTACCGGGAAATCTCAAAGAAAGCTCCGGTCTGATCCGGATATATTTTTCTAAAATCTCTTTTGAACTGATATCATGTTTCCGGTCTATCGAAATTTGATGCAGCAAAAGCCGTGTTGCCTGAACAAAAGAAAATGAAGAACTCTTTGCAATCAGGTTTTGAATTATTTCAGAGGCTTGTTCCCTATCCTTGGTATCCATGTAAAGGATTCTCCTGAAATGACTTCATTAATGCATAATCTAACATAAGAGTTTATGCTGCTGTATCGGCTGAAAAACTCATCAATAACTGAACCAAATATAACAATATCACCCATGGATGCAAAATTGTCCTTGCTGATGGTAATGGAAATTTTCTCTCCCCTGACAACCATTCCCCTTATTAATCTGTCTTCATTCTCGATACTGAACTCAGATATGCCCTGAATTCTTTTTAGATTAGCGGAAACTGTCCCCTTGTCTCGACTTTCAGGAAAAATATAAAGCTGAAGAAGTTTTTTAAAACTGTCTGCATTTTTTATAGAAAGTAGATTCAATGACATGTGTGACAGCATTCGCCAAAGAGTGTCCCCTTCCAGCGGCGGTTCCACATTGGATGTAGGTGCCGTGATATTCACAAAATCCAATAGCTCAGGTGAGTTGGACGTATGCTCGCAGATATCGCCGGGCATAAGAGATTCAGGCTCTGAACCATTGGTACAGGTCAAGTCAATGCTGAGGGTCTCCCTGCCGAAATCGGTTCTTTTCTGTGAATAGGCCAGGCTCAAATATACCTCATATAAATCCGTTATGGGTGAAACGGATTTAACCGCTTTATAAAATGATTTATCTTTTGTTTCAGATGAAAAATGATCCATGGGGGAATACTCAACCGGTTTTACACTTCCCTGGATAAAACCTTTAACTCTATCAACGCTGTATATCTGATATCCGGACCCTGTTCCGGATGAGGGCCTGATTCTATTTTTTTCTTTTGTATGGTCTACCAGTATGGGGTCCGCTTCATGGGGAAAAGTATTAATCACCGGAATACAAAATAGAGAAAAATTATCCTTTGTCACCATTGGTAATTCAAAACCCGGTTTACTAAACTCAAAGATGATTTCAAATTGACTGCCTTCTGACCTGTTCTGCCAGTTTTTTAACCCGGATAATTCAAAAAAAAGAAACTTTTGCGGGAAAATAAAATATTCCTGTAAAAGGGAAAACCCTGAAAAGGATTGGGAAGGATAGGAAAAAAGAGAATTTTCTTTATCAAACCCAATGGTTTTAAAATTTTGATCTGGCAGAATATATTGGGTGGGATTATTTGCAGACACAATTTTAATTCGGGTGATATACTGGGTAAACAAGGCAAAGATATCAGAGGTTTTGGCATAACTTCCCGAAAGAAAAAAAGATATCTTATTCGGGTTCCATTGGGATAAAGAAAGGCCGGTAAGTCCCATGGAAATTGACATTTTATACTCTTTTGCCTCGGAAAAACTTGTTGCTGCAATAACATTTAAAGGGTGGACTTCAAGATCCGAACAAGTTTGGAACCGGCATTTTACCCCGTTTTTTGGGCTTGCGGCTAAAAAGGTACCGGCAGGGACATTAATGCTCTCCAAAAGAGAGGGTTTAGGTGTAAAAGAGACAATTGAAATAGAGGGAATGGGTCTCAAATAATGGGGATATACTATATCCATTAACCCATGGATAATTTCAGGGAAATCATCTTCAATTTTATGCTGCAAGTGACCGGTTAAAAAGGCGGTCCCTTCGAGAAGCCTCTCCACATCAGGGTCAACAGACTCACTGGCCAGCATGGGAGCGGCTGCAGGATGTGCCTTAGAAAACTCTTTGGCAAGCTCCCTTAATTTATAGAGTTCATTTTGATAATATTTATTAAACAATCGTATTTCCCTGTCTTTGGATACTTATCCTGCCCCCGGGTTGAACCGATGATTCAAGAAAAACAGGCCTGTTCTCCTGTCTTGCCAGAACCCCTTCAAGCCTGAATTTAATATTTAAAACATCGTCCTTACTGGATTCAATTTTTACGTTTACATTTGATAATCTTTTTTCATATTTTTTCACCACTTCAAGAATGGCTTTTTCAATTTCTTCCATGGTCTCTGAAATACCACCCCCTGAAAAAACAGTCATATCCGGTATGCCATAATCCTGGGCAATCTCAACACTGCCTTTATTGGTGTTAAGCAGTTTTCTTAAATGGGTGATAATCGAGCGCATCTCTTTTTCGGAACTGGTTTCATCTGTCTCTTTCTCTTCAGATTCAAGGGATTCAATACGCTCAAGCAATGTGAGTTCATGCATAACAGATATCCATTTTTAAGTCTTAAACCGCAGGTTTTAAATCTGCTCAATTTAAAACCTGCAGTTTAATTTATTAATGATGAATTATAATCAGTGCCTGACCAAAAGCATCGTTTTTGAACGAAAAGTTGCCCATATGCAAGGCGCAAAAAATTCTGGAACCGGAGTGTACTAATGTACATGAGGATTGCAGGATTTTGAAACAACGCCGCATATGGGTGAGTTTTGGTTCAAAACCCAATTAAGAGGCACCTTTCCATGAGTCTTCGGTCTCTATACCATCCGGTTCATAAGTCCAGATAATTTTTTCATAGGTAAAAAACACCCGTTCCATATCCTTGTAAGGCTTGTTTTCTTCCATAAACGTCAATGGATTGTATTCCTGCATTTCAACAATAATGGCATTCTCCAATTTTATTGTATAATAATGCTCCTCTGCTCCCTTTTCATCGATACGGTATTGTTTGAGTACCACCTCTTTCATCTGCTCACCATTACAGCAGGCACCGTAAAGCAGTGGTGAGCTTTTATCCTTATGTTTAATGATTTCTAAGGGTTTATGGATACGCTGCCCTGTGGGAAGTCCTGTATGAGTATCTCTGGGAATTTCCACTCTGTGATCTAAACTGTACACAAGAATTGAATCTTCTTTTCCTTCCTGTGAACAATCTCCTTTGATCGCGCCCTGCTCTTTTCCTTCTAAGGTTAAATAAGATGTCATTGCCATGGTATTGCCTCCTTTAATTAGTATTTATGCTTTGTCTAATTTCCCAACAAGGGATAGAGTAAATGACGCACCCATATATTTAAAATGGGGCTGAAGTTTAAGCGAGCACCTGTACCAGCCGGGCTCACCTTCAACATCTGAAACCTCTATCTGCGCTTTTTTCAATGGTCTCCTGCTTCTTACACCCGGTCCTGGTTTCTCCTGGTCAGAGACATACTGCCTGATCCAGTTATTGAGTTCATCTTCAAGCTCGCCTCTTTCTTTCCAGGTACCGATATTCTCTCTTTGAATCACTTTCAT
>JAKIUJ010000008.1 GCA_021647625.1 Desulfobacula sp. | reverse complement strand
AACCACACAACCGTTTGAAAGCATGGCAGACTCACCAACAGAGGAAGACAAGCCACCACCGCCATTGTCTGTAATAAAGGGGATTAAGTTTTCATCCCGGCAGACAATTAAAAAATCGTGCATTTTTTTCTGGGTATAAGGGTCACCGATCTGAACATGCCCTGCCGGCGTGTTTTCTGAAAAACTTTCTGAAGAAGCTGTAACACCGTGGATACCGTCTTTTCCAACACGACCGCCACTCATGATAATCAAATCACCGGGGGATGTAGTTTTCTCATGGCTGGGTTTGCCGTTGACCTTATTGGGCATGATGCCCAAAGCAGTTACAAAGACAAGACTTTTTCCCATATATCCCGGATTGAACAATGTCTGGCCAAAGGTGGTTGGAACGCCACTTTTATTTCCACCGTCTTTTACACCTTCAATAACACCATCCAGTAATCGTCTGGGGTGCAGTGGTGGTTTTAAAGGGCCGTCATAATTGATGTCACCCACGCAATACCCAAAGCTTCCCATAAACAGTTTTGAACCAAGACCTGTTCCCATGGGATCACGATACACACCGACAATACCGGTGATTGCACCGCCATAGGCTTCCATATTGGATGGGGAATTATGGGTTTCGCCTGTGACTACATAATTATTTTCATCATCAAAAACTCCCACACCGGCATTGTCCCACAATACAGAGACCACCCAGTCTTTTTGCTCTTTCAGCTTTAAAGTGGGCTCCTGAATATAGGTCCTGAACAAAGAGTTCTCAATCACCTCTTTATTTGAACTTACATCCGTATAACGAAAAATACCACCAAAGGTATTGTGATTACAATGATCACTTCTAGCCTGGGAAATATACTCAAGTTCCAGGTCGGTGGGTTCTGATAAACCCATTTTTTTTCTGGATGCAACAACTTTTGGGTCTAAAAAATATTCCCGGATCACCGGTATGTCTCTTGGATTTAATGCAAGATTTCTTTCATCTGAAATGGCTGACAACTTTGCATCGGATTCAATATTAATGATCTCAAAACAGGGCTTGTGATCCAGAATAACCTTGGCAGGTTTTACATCGGCACCAATAGATTTATCCCAGTCCCTGATTGAAAACACCTTGAACTGCTGAATAATACTATTGGATAAAAGCTCAGATGCCAATTTTTCCACATCATTGCGGGTCAAAGAATCGCCTGTGATGCAATAGCGTTTGGATGTATACACACCTTCATCAGAACCAAATGTTTTTCCCAGATGATCTTTAATGGCTTCCACCGCAGTCGCCCCGGCATTATCCTTAACACCCGGTCGATATCCGATCCAGATACACCAGTCAAAACCGATATCAAGCGGCGTTAAACCGGACACCTGGGTAACCGGGTTGGTGAAAATCTCATCTTTCGCCAACACCAGTTGTGCAGAATTCAGATCCGACTCAATGGTTACAATGTTAATGCATCGCGCCGTTTCAATTTGAATATCAAAATACGTGGCTGCCTTTTTTTTAAGAGAAAATGCCTCGGCATCCCTGAGCTCTTTTTTAAGAGCTATTTCTATACTGGAAATCATAATATTATCCACCATTGACCAGTCTTACTATATCATTATAAAAAAC
Source organism: Desulfobacula sp. (assembly GCA_021647625.1). GTDB lineage: Bacteria > Desulfobacterota > Desulfobacteria > Desulfobacterales > Desulfobacteraceae > Desulfobacula. The sequence continues at coordinate 41,749 of JAKIUJ010000008.1, read as the reverse complement.
AAACACCATGAGTGCCACAAGCATGGCTGCCCCGAATTGAATCATTTTTTCACGCAGTTTGTCACTGATTGATTTACCTGTAACCGCTTCAATACCAAAGAACAGAAGATGCCCGCCATCCAGGACCGGAATCGGGAACAAATTAATAATACCAAGATTAACCGAAAGCAAAGCAATAAAAAAAGCAAAATTCATCAACCCTGCTTTTGCCTGCTCCCCTGCCATCTGGGCTATCATCAAAGGCCCTCCCAGATTTTTGGAAGACACACTTCCCGAGACCATCTTTACTACGGAAAGTATGGTTAATTTTATAAGCCCATATGTGTCTGACAACGCTTTTTCCATGGCTTGAACGGGACCAAACCGTTTGTGAAACACGTTGCCTGATCCAATGATACCTATAATATATTTTTCAATATCTTCGCCAAAAATGCTTTTGCCTGGTTTTAGCTCAGGAGTTAAGGCAAAGCCTTTGAGTTGACCATCGCGTTCAATAACAATGTCAATTTGCTGCCCATTGCCGGTCCCAATGATTTTAAAAATATCTTCAAAGGATTCTATTTTTTTTTGATTGATCTCCTTGATCACATCTCCCGGCTTAATGCCTGCCCTTATTGCCGGACTGTTTTCAACGACTTGATCAACAATAGGGCTTGGCAGGTAAACACCGCCAAACTGATAAAGTGCATAAAAAATAAAAATCGCCAAAAAGAAATTGGAAAACGGTCCTGCGGCAACAATAATGCATTTTTTCAACAGGGATTTATGCGTGAATGAATCCTTAATATCTTCCGGTTCAATCGGTGCGTCCGGTTCATCCCCAACCATTTTCACATATCCGCCAAGGGGAATCACAGACAAACAATACTCTGTCCTGCCAAATTTTTTCTTCAATAATTTAGGGCCGAAACCCAGAGAAAAGGTCTGAACACCCACACCACACAATCGTGCAGCAATAAAATGCCCAAATTCATGGATAAAAACCAGAATGCCGATAACAACAATAAATGCAAGAGCAGAGTGCCCCATATATCCTCACTTTTAAATCAGAGATTGTACTTTTTCACGCGCCCATTGATCCGCTTCAATAATACCTGAAAGATCTGGATTGTCAATGTGTGGTTGATGCTCCATGGCGGTTGAAATCAGCCTGAAAATATCTAAAAATCCAATCCGTTTTTCTAAAAACGCCTGTACTGCAACTTCGTTGGCTGCATTCATAACTGCCGGCAGGGTTCCTTGTTTTTTACAGGCTTCAAAAGCAAATAAAAGAGAAGGAAACTTTTTTGTATCCGGTTTCTCAAATGTCAGGGACCCTAATTTTGCAAAATCAGGAAAACCAATCTTTAGATCGATACGATCCGGTTCTGACAGGGCATAGGCGATTGCCCCCTTCATATCCGGCTGCCCCATCTGTGCAATAATACCGCCGTCCTTGTACCCCACCATGGAATGAACAATACTCTGGGGGTGGACCAGCACCTCTATGGTATCCGGACCTACATCAAACAGATGAACCGCTTCAATGATTTCAAGCCCCTTATTCATCAATGTGGCCGAATCAATGGTGATTTTATGACCCATGTTCCAGGTGGGATGATTCAGTGCATCCTCAAGCGTAATATCACTAAATTCTTTAAATGGTTTTTTTCTGAAAGGGCCGCCGGAAGCTGTCAAAAATATCGTTTTCAGGTCTTTTATTTTATTGCCTGCAAGACTTTGAAAAATAGCACTGTGCTCACTGTCAACCGGTAAAATTTTAACACCATGTTTTTGTGCCTGGGCCATAACCAGCTCTCCTGCCATGACCAGTGTTTCTTTATTGGCAAGGGCAATCTGCTTTTTAGCCTGAATGGCAGCAAGGGCAGGTTTTAACCCCGCAGCACCTACAATGGCCAACAGCACGGTATCGGACTTATAAAAAGACGCCACTTCACAAAACCCGGATTCTCCAAATAAAATTTCCGGTTTTTCATACCCGTTTGTATTTTGGGTTAAAATGTTGCCTAACCCTTTGGACAATTGCAAAGCACCTTTTTCATCCAGGACTGAGACAAGTGCTGGTTTGAACTCTTTAATCTGTCTGGCAAAAAGCTCTATATTTTTCCCCGCAGTGAGTGCTTTGATTTTAAACCGATCCGGATGCATCCGAACGATATCCAGCGCACTGATACCGATGGAGCCTGTGGAACCTAAAACAGATAAACACTTCATAAAATAAAAACCAGATAGACATACAATACGGGTATGGAGAGAAGAAGGCCATCAATTCGATCCAGCATTCCCCCATGACCCGGTAGAATACTTCCTGAATCCTTAATACTTGATGCCCGCTTCATGGCTGATTCAAACAAATCCCCTATCTGACCGGAAATGGCCAGCATGAAAGCGCCGGGAATAGTTAAAAATGCCAGAGAGAAATCATTAAAAAAGAGATAGCAGAAAATAAAACCGATTACCATAGACGCTGTTATCCCTCCGATGGAACCTTCTATGGTTTTATTGGGGCTGATATTTGGCGCAAGCTTTTTTTTCCCAAAAAATGTCCCGCTGTAAAATGCGCCGGTGTCATTTGCAAAAATTACGATTAACAGCCAGATAATCCACCAGGTGCCGGAATCAAGTTGTTTGATAAATATTAATAAAGATAGCGATACCGGGATATAAACGATACCCAATACCTGTTTTGAAATATGATCAAAAATATCAGGATTGGTTTTAAACCTGGCGAGAACAAAGATTGACAGGGCCATCAAGTTCATGGCCATAATTAAAAAAACAATCTCCCAGGAGCCCAGGCAGGCGCTGATAATCAATGCCATTGAAATAGTATACGATATTATTTTGATGGTATTGGAAATAGGGTCTTCATCATTCCCAAAGACAATTCTTAAGTATTCTCGCATGGAAAAAATGGCAACCACTGAAATCATGACTGCAACCAGAAGGATGTTACCTTTTATGAGAATCCATAAAAGGATAGGAGTAAGTACTAGTGCGGTTACCCATCGTTTGATGTGCTGCATGTAACTCTACCGAAACGTCGGTCCCTTTCTTGGAAATTTTTTAAAATTTGAAACAACTCCGCTTTAGAAAAATCCGGCCACAAGGTATCGGAAATATATATTTCGGAATAGGCTGCCTGCCACATGAGAAAATTACTCAGCCTATATTCTCCGCTGGTGCGAATGATGAGATCTGGGTCCGGCATAGAACGTGTATACAGGTGGTCCGAAATTAAATCAGGGGTGATATCATCCAGGCCAAGTGCATTGGACTGAACTTTTTGTGCGATATTCCGAACAGCTGTTGTAATTTCTTGTCTTGATCCGTAGCTTAAGGCAAGGTTCAACACCATGTCCGTATTATTAGATGTCAAATCCATTGTGGTGTTGAGTTCTTTTTGCACATCTGCGGGAAGCCTTTCTTTTTGACCGATCATATTGAGACGGATGTTATTTTTTTCAAGCAGGCCACGTTCTCCAATGATGAACCGTTTTAAAAGAATCATCAAGGCTTTGACTTCTGACTTGGGGCGAGCCCAGTTTTCTGTGGAAAATGCGTACAGGGTGAGTGTCCCGATCCCCAATTCACGACAAGCCGTAACTATTTCACGAACGGTCTGTGAGCCCTGTTCATGACCTTTAACACGATTCATCAAACGCTTTTTTGCCCATCTGCCGTTACCATCCATTATGATGGCAACATGGGCTGGAATCTTTTCTGGATCTAAAGTCACACTTTTTTGACTATTAGACTTCAAGAATTTCCTTTTCTTTTTCAACAAAAATATCGTCTAACTTTTTGATATACCCATCGGTAAGATCTTGAACCTGTTTTTGTCCCTTAAAGCTATCATCTTCAGAAATATCACCATCTTTTTGAAGATCTTTAAGCATCTCATTGGAATCACGTCTGATATTTCGAACAGCCACTTTATAATCTTCACAGGTTTTAGCTACGGTTTTAACAATTTCTTTTCTTCTTTCTTCTGTCAGAGGGGGTATAGATATCCTGATCAGTTTGCCGTCATTGGATGGTGTCAGGCCGATATTGGCTTTTAATATCGCCTTTTCAACGCTACCGATCACACTGACGTCCCAGGGTTTTACCGTAATCAACCGGCTTTCGGGTATAGAAACGGTCGCCATCTGCGGCAATGGAGTCTGGCTGCCATAGTAATCCACCATCACATTATCCAATATTGCCTGTGATGCCCTTCCGGTTCGAACTTTTGACAAGTCTTTCTCAAAAGCAATTTTAGATTTACCCATTCGTTCTTTGGTATCTTGGAGTACATCATTTATCATAACAACCCATCCTCAATAGTAATTCTCTATTTGTTGTAAATCCGAGTTCCTATATGGTGACCAGTTACAGCCTTTAGAATATTACCTTCCTTATGCAGATCAAAGACCTGGACAGGGAGATCATGCTCCATTGCAAGGGAAATAGCTGTCATATCCATTACGTGGAGTTGTTTTTCAAGGATTCTCATGTAAGACAATTCATCAAACATAGTTGCATCCTCATGCACAACAGGGTCTCTATCATAAACACCATCAACCTGGGTGGCTTTAAAAAGAATATCGGCACGCATTTCATGCGCTCTCAATACAGCCGCAGTATCTGTTGTAAAATATGGATTGCCTGTACCGGCAGCAAAAATCACCACCCGGCCTTTTTCAAGATGCCGGATGGCTTTTCTTCTAATAAAGGGCTCTGCAATACGATCCATTGGGATGGCGGACTGAACCCGGGTCGGGACATCACACTTTTCAAGTGCATCACAAAGAGCCAGAGAGTTAATAACTGTTGCCAGCATTCCCATGTTATCTGCAGAGGTTCTGTCCATACCGGCAGAACTGCCTGCAACACCTCTGAAAATATTACCACCGCCAACAACGATACAAACCTGAACATTCAAGCGATAAACGTTTGCAATTTCTTCCGCCACATAATGTATCATTTCAGGGGTAATACCAAAGCCTTGATTTCCCATCAGGGCTTCGCCGCTTAACTTAACTAAAACACGACTGAATTCGGGCTCTTTGCTCAAGATTTTATTCTCCCATCTGGAAACGTGTAAATCTTTTTATCTGAATATTTTCACCGATTTGACCGATGGTTTCTTTAACAAGTTCTGTAATTGTCTTTTGAGGATCTTTTACATATTGCTGGCTCATCAGGCAAACATCTTTATAAAACTTTTCAACTTTACCATCAACGATCTTGTCAATAATATTTTCAGGTTTTCCCTCTTCAAGCATCTGCGCTCTGTAGATTTCTCTTTCTTTCTCAATAATCGCAGGATCTACATCTTCGGCATTTAATCCGGCAGGATTGGTAGCTGCAATATGCATGGCGATATTTTTTACAAATGCTGCAAAATTTTCTGTCTTAGCAACAAAGTCAGACTCACAGTTCACTTCAACAAGAACACCTAATTTTGAACCTGTATGAATATAAGAATAAATAAGACCTTCAGTGGTTGAACGGCCTGCTCTTTTTGCCGCTTTTGCAAGGCCTTTTTTTCTTAGTAAGTCAACTGCTGTTTCAATATCACCGTCTGTTTCAGCAAGGACTCTTTTACAATCCATAATACCGGAACCGGTCATTCCACGAAGCTCTTTTACCATTAATGCGGTAACTTCAGCCATTTTCTTTACTCCTTATCCTTATTCAGTCGCCTGGGTCTCTTCAACTGGTGTAGTTTTTCTTTTTATTTTTTCAACAACAGGTCCATCTGTGCCATCGGACACTGTCTCAATCCCTATTATTTTTTCATTGGAAGGTTCTGGTTTCTCTTCCACAGCTCGCTTGTCGGATTCAGCTTTCTGTTTTTCTTGATAAAGTGCTCGCCCTTCCATTGCAGCCTCTGCAATATGGGAAGCAAACAAACGGATAGACCTGATGGCATCATCATTTCCCGGGATAACATAATCGATATCATCAGGATCACAGTTTGTATCAACAACCGCTACAATCGGAATGCCCAGTTTTTTACCTTCTTTTACAGCAATGGTCTCATTTTTTGGGTCAACAACAAAAATGGCCCCGGGCAATCTTTTCATCTGGCTGATACCGCCAATTGCAAACTCAAGTTTCGCTTTTTCCTTAAGCATCTTTGCCTGCTCTTTTTTGGGATAATTTTCCAAAGTGCCGTCATTCTCAATGGCCTGCAAAAAATGAAACCGGGTGATATTATTTTTAATGGTTTGAAAATTGGTTAACATACCACCAAGCCACCTGTTCTGCACATAAAATGATTCCGCTTTATTGGCTTCTTCATAAATTGCTTCCGATGCCTGTTTTTTTGTTCCGACAAAAAGAATATCCTGACCGTCTGCTGCCACATCTTTAATAAAATCATGGGCGGTTTTAAACAATTTAACAGTCTGCTGTAAATCGATAATGTAGATCCCGTTTCTTGCACCAAAGATATACTTTTTCATCTTAGGGTTCCAGCGTTTGGTCTGATGGCCGAAATGGACACCTGCTTCAAGCAGTTCTCTAATTGTAATGTAAGACATGTGTTCTCCAAATTAATTAATGGTTTTTCCCCCACCACCCAGATCATCCCCGAAACTCAACTCCTGTTAAGAAGCACCTGATCTCCAGGTCCCTGGATGTGCGTTTTTTGTACAACAAAAAATCCTAATTTATATACCAAATATAAAAACTTTAATCAATCGATTTTTTAACTATTGCCACCCGATTATGCCCTGCCAGATCTTTTACAAATTCCGGTGCCTGATAATTAAATGAATTTGACAGACCCTGCACGATTTCGCGAATTCCAAACCTTTGATCATAACCGATTTCAAGAAGAAGTGTGCCGCCGGGCACAAGATAATTGTGGGCATCATTTAATATGATCCTATAACAATCCAGCCCGTCTTGTCCGCCATCCAAAGCAAGCATGGGCTCAAACAATTGTATTTCAGGTTGCAGAGTGCCGATATCTCCGGACGGAATATAGGGTGGGTTGGAAACGATCAGACTGAACTGTGCCTGTTTCGCAAAGCAGGAAAACCAATTTCCGACACAAAAATCGATTTTTGTTTCACTGATCTTATTTGCATTCTTCTGTGCAACTAAAAGTGCCCCCAAGGAGATATCACTTGCCGCATACCGATGACCTGGCCTGGCTTTTGCAAGTGATACAGCAATTGCACCCGAACCGGTCCCCAACTCTATAACATTCTTGGGTTCTCCACTAAAAACATTGTCATCTAATGCTTTTATCGCCTCTTCAACAATACATTCCGTATCCGGTCGAGGAATGAGAACATCCGGGGTTACTTCAAAATCAGATTCAAAAAAACCTTTCTGACCGGTAATATAAGCCACGGGTTCGCTTTGGACCCGTCGCTTAATTAAGGACTTAAAAGATTCAAGCTCTTGTTTTTCCAGGGGACGGTCATATTGCAGATAAAGATCAAGACGTTTAATTGCCAGGTTGTGGGCCAACAGCATTTCTGCAGTAAGCCTGGGACTGTCTATGGTGCGGGATTTAAAATAGGACTCTGTCCAGGTCAGAATCGTGAGGATGGTCCATTTATCCGGCTGCTCTTTATTAGCCAATGTCCCTGAGTGCCTGTGCCTGGTTAAAAGTTTTCAGTTCATCGATAATTTCCTGAATATTACCTTCCATTATACTGTCCAGCTTATAGAGGGTCAGACCAATACGATGATCTGTCATTCGACCCTGGGGAAAGTTGTATGTTCGAATTCGGCCGCTCCGATCTCCGGTTCCAACCTGTCCCTTACGTTCGGCAGCACGTTTTGCATCTTCTTCCCTGACCTTGGCATCCAGAACACGGGCTTTCAAAACACCCATGGCCTTGGCCCGGTTTTTGTGCTGGGATTTTTCATCCTGACAGGTGGCTGTAACGCCTGTGGGCAGATGCGTAATCCTTACCGCAGAATCCGTCGTGTTAACAGATTGCCCTCCGGGACCTGAAGAACGAAACACATCAATTTTTAAATCTGCAGGATTAATATCAATATCGATATCTTCGGCCTCGGCCAAAACGGCAACGGTCACAGCAGAAGTGTGAACTCTGCCCTGGGCCTCGGTTTCCGGGACGCGCTGGACACGATGGGTTCCACTTTCATACTTAAAACTGGAAAAAGCGCCTTTGCCCTTGATAAGCGAGACTACTTCTTTAAACCCGCCTGAACTGGAACTGTTTTTCTCAACAATTTCAATGGACCAGTTTTTATTTTCTGCGTATCTCGTATACATCCGGAACAGATCCCCTGCGAAAAGCCCTGCTTCTTCACCACCGGTTCCCGCACGAATCTCAAGCAGAACATTCTTATTATCTCTTGGGTCTTTAGGCATCAATGCAACATTGAGCGCTGTTTTACATTCTTCTATCCTTAATTCCAAAGCAGGAATCTCTTCCTTGGCCATGGCCTGGATTTCAGAATCGTTATCTTTGAGCAATTCTCTTGCTTCATCCAGTTCGTCTATCAATCCCTCATAATTCCTGAATACAGGAACAATTTTGTTCAGCTCTCCGTGCTCTTTTAAATACTCCTGGTATTTTTTTTGATCACCGATAACAGCCGGGTCGCTCAACAGCTGCTCAAGCTTGATAAACCGCTCTTCAATGCCTTTTAATTTTCCAAACATAATATAAAAACTCAAAAGGGGTTTTTGTTCAAACCCCTTTTTAACTGCAAATTATTTTATTGTATTAAACCAGCTTAGACGCATCAAACCCTGCATATTTTTTCTTAAATCGGTCAATTCTTCCCGCAGAGTCAACCAATTTTTGCTTTCCGGTGAAGAAAGGATGACACTGGGAACAAATTTCTACTTTTACATTTTCTCTGGTTGATCCAACGTCAAATGTTGCACCACATGCACAGGAAGCTTGCGAACGTATGTATTTCGGATGAATATCTTTTTTCATTTTTTCTAAAACTCCTTACCCTGCCTATCTTTGGCAATCAATTAATCAATATTTCTTATGAATTCATCAATTCAAGAAACTCTTTATTATCCTTTGTTCCTTTCATTTTTTCAAGTAAAAACTGCATGCTGTCCACAGAATTTAAACTTGAAAGTAACTTTCTTAAGATCCAGACACGGTTTAAGACCATTGGATCAAGGAGCAATTCTTCTTTTCTGGTTCCGGATTTATTCATATCTATGGCAGGATAAATTCTTTTATCTGCTAGCTTTCGATCTAACACAAGCTCCATATTACCGGTACCTTTAAACTCTTCAAAGATGACTTCATCCATACGACTGCCCGTATCAACCAAAGCCGTTGCGATAATCGTCAGACTACCGCCATCTTCGATATTTCTTGCCGCACCGAAAAATCTTTTCGGCCTGTCAAGCGCATTTGAATCCACACCACCGGATAATATTTTACCGGACGGTGGCATCACAGAGTTATACGCCCTTGCAAGTCTTGTAATACTATCAAGCAAAATAACAACATCCTGGCCTTGCTCAACCATTCGTTTGGCTTTTTCAATAACCATCTCAGCCACCTGGACATGGCGTTCCGACGGCTCATCAAATGTAGAACTGACCACTTCCGCATCAACGGATCGGGCCATATCGGTTACTTCTTCAGGCCTCTCATCAATGAGAACGATCATGGGAATAATATCTTTATGGGCTTTGATCATACTATTGGCTATGCTTTGTAAAAGCATGGTCTTACCAGCTTTTGGCGGCGATACGATCAATCCGCGCTGACCAAAGCCAATCGGGCACATCAAATCAATCACCCGTGTGGAATAATTATCCGATTCCGCCTCAAGATTCATTTTACGATCCGGATAAAGAGGCATCAGATTATCAAACAAAATGGTTTCAGCAGCAAGCTCCGGGTTCTGAAAATTTACACCCTCTACTTTTAATAAGGCAAAATAACGTCCAGAATCTTTGGGCTGACGTACCTGACCTGAAATAGTGTCCCCGATTCTTAAATTAAACCGCCTGATCTGTGATGTCGACACATAGATATCATCAGGTCCGGGCAGATAATTGTAACCAGGTGCCCTTAAAAAACCGAAACCATCCGGGAGGATTTCCAGCGTGCCTTCGCCGTAAATCTGACCGCTGTCTTCAATGTTTGCCTGAAGAAGGGCAAAAATCAGTTCTTGTTTTTTGAGACCGCCAATCCCTGAGATTTTATAGTCTTTAGCAAGCTTGGTAAGCTCACTAATCTTCATTTTGTTTAAGTCTACAAGATTCATTCATTCTCCCAAATTTTTATTTGTTGTTTTTTTGCAGGCTAAAAGTTAAAATTATTTTTTTTGGAAAGCACCTTATTGGAGTCTGAAAGACAAATTGACATGAAAAACAGACGATTTTGAAGTTTATTTTGTTAAAGTTAGATTAATAAGGGAAAAGTTTTAAATTGTCAAGAATTCTTTTTCAATTTTAGTGTAGAGATTATCAACAGATTCAAAGAGTTCCGAATGCTTCCCCTTATTTTCAATCACATGATCCGCCCGGTTTGCTTTTTCCACCTGCGGCATCTGAAGATCAAGAATTTTTTGTGCATCCAAAGCACTTACCCTGTCTCTTGCTGCTATGCGTGCAACAAGATCCTGTGAAGATGCGATCACTGCAATGGTAACATGAAAAATTTTATCCATACCCGATTCAAATAATAAGGGGACTTCCACAGCCACAGCCTCTTTTCCTGCAAGCTCTGCTTTTTCCATCAAAGAAACCATTTCATCAAGAATTCGGGGGTGTAAAATATTCTCCAGTTTTTTTCTCAAACTCGAATCATCCACAATTATACTGCGCAATTTTGCCCTGTCCAGTTCACCATTTTTTTGAACCACTTTATTTCCGAACAATTCAACAATTTTGCTAAACCCCGTTCTGCCGGGTTCCACAATTTGTCTGGCTATCACATCACAATCCAGTGTGGCAAGGCCTATCTTGCCAAAACATTTACACACACGAGTTTTTCCTGACCCTGCAGACCCTGTAACAGCTATTTTCAATAATGTCATTTTTCTTTTTTTAACTATTTTAGTTGTTGTTTTTATTCACCTTTCAACGTTTCAGGCGATTGACTATAATATGGTTTTATGGTAGTTACAAGCCCGTTAATAAAACCCACCAATAATAAAACCAAAATAGAAAGGATACAAGTTATGGAAAGAACATTATCAATAATTAAACCGGACGGTGTTGCAAAAAATGTCATTGGGGAAGTTATCAAACGCTTTGAAACCGCCGGCATCAAAATCGCCGCCATGAAAATGATCAAACTCACCAATGCACAGGCCCAAGGGTTTTATGCTGTACATAAAGAACGTCCGTTTTTTGGAAGCCTCACTGACTTCATGACCTCGGGTCCCATCGTTGTTATGGTGCTTGAAGGAAAAGATGTCATCGCACTAAACAGAAAACTCATGGGCACCACCAATTTTAAAGAAGCAGAAGACGGCACCATTAGAAAAGATTTTGCCACTGATATCGAAAAAAATGTTGTCCATGGCTCCGATGCACCGGAAACAGCAGCGTTTGAAATTGGATACTTTTTCAACGACCTGGAACTCCAGGCCAGATAAAATTCCATTTTCATTCTACACAAAAAAACCTGTTGTTTGCAAACAACAGGTTTTTTTGTGTAGAGTAGCTTTACGGGATCAGCAGATCAAAGCCCGTCACAGCATCTTTTTTTCTGACACCACTTGAGTCAACAAGCTCCTGAACAATCACTTCCATGATATGCCACACTCGTACCCCTTGTCGGATACAGCCGGTCACACTGGATGCCCCCCTGCCGCAGGCCATGTGCATATGAAGATTTGGCGCTCCTGTTTCATCGGGAAACAGGGTTCCCGTGCCTGTGACCTCATGGACATTATCAAGCACATGTGTCCGGGGAACAATGGTCTTTGACCTTCCCTGTTCAGGACCCGTTACCAGGACACTGCCTTTATCGGCTCCTCCAAGAACAGTCAACGATGCCGCTGTGATCCCTTCTTTTTTTGCTAAACTTTCAATTTTTTCATGGACAATATCACCATCTTCAAGACGGATAACAAAAATCCTACCGGCTTTGGCCTGGGAGTATTTCATGGTTCATTTTTCCTGTTTTATAGCCATCGATATCTATACTTACAAATCCAAATCCAAATCGTATCAAGTGCTCGGATACCTTATCCCGAATCTCTTTTTTCAACAACGCATCCATTTGATCCGACACAACCTCAATTCTGGCCAGTTTCCCATGACACCGTACCCGGACCTGGGCAAATCCAAGTTTCTGCAAAAAGGCTTCTGCCTGATCTATTCTCTGCAACGCCTCATCGGTGATTGGCTTATTATAAGGTATGCGGGTGGCCAGACAGGATTGGGACGGCTTATCCCAGGTTTCAAGCCCCATCTTCCGGGATACCATGCGGATATCATTTTTACTGAACCCTGTATCAACCAGGGGCGACAACACACAAAGTTCCTTTGCGGCCTTTAATCCCGGCCGATAATCACCTAGGTCATCCAGATTCACAGCATGAAGCAAAAGGTCAATCCCCTGCTCCTTGATTACCTCAAAAATCCTGGAGAACATCGCATGCTTGCAATAATAACACCGTTTTTTTGTATTGGCGACCACATCCGCATTCGATAGAATATCCACATCAATTACAATATGCTCAACCCCGAACTCGCCGGCAAGCATCTTGGCAAAAGTGACCTCTCGCTCAGGAACAAACTGGGATGCCGCTGTGACAGCCAGCAGCTTTTTCGGATTAATATTCTTTGCTACAGCCAAAAGAAAGGTACTGTCCACGCCCCCGGAAAAGGCAATGGCAAACCGTCCCAGCTTCCCCAGCCGATTGTTCAATAACTCTAATTTATGTTTCAATTTTTGCCTTATTTTTAAAATCTATATGAAAGAACTTTACAAACTCATTGATTTGGCGTCTTCGACCCGTGTTTTGTCAAAACCACTGGTTTTTTGCACATTCCCCTGTTTTAGGGGCGCAAAACTGCGCATGACCGTTAGTGCATATAGATCTCGAATTTTGCTTCAGCACTGGTCAGTGTGTCAATACGTTCCTGAAAAACCCGCCTCTCCTTGCTGACCAGCCATTTTGTCCAGTCATCAACCTCGCGCCACTTGCTTATCACCAGTACCTGCCCGTCAACATCCACCCGCTTGAGGGTCTCTCCGCCGATGTATCCTTTTTTACCAAGTGCTGCGACTCTCATTTCCCGATAGAGCGCGACAAGCTCTCCTTCTTTTCCCGGTGGGACCTTTCGTTTAATCAAAACAGTTACAGACATATTTATCCTCCCATATATAATAATGTTACGGAAAACTTCTTGTTTTTTTTGTACCATATTTCAAACCGCTTTAACACATCCAGGTCTAAGATTATTCTTGACTATCTACAAAGTGTAATGTATAAAATTTACGTTAATTTTGTTGGGTGATCGTCCAACGGCAGGACTACGGACTCTGACTCCGTCAATTAAGGTTCAAATCCTTATCACCCAGCCAATTAAAAAAACAAAGGTTTTCAGCCAATCAGCTTGAAAACCTTTTTTTCATTGTATCCAAGATATTTTCACATACCTTATACACATTTTATTTCTTATGCCCATAGAAGTTGATATTGTACTCATCCCCTCTGGATATTACATGATAAAAAGCTCCCTCATATTCTATGCGCCATTGTCTCGCCATCGCTCAATTTTATTATTCATATTTTGTTGTAAAGTCAGGCTTTAATCACTAATCAAGCTGTGATAATCATATAAAGGTTTCTAAATTTGCTGCTCTACATCAGCCGTTAAAAGAAACCAAGTGACACCTCCCTAACTATGGCAACAATTGCTATAGTACCAGTTCGCAAGAACATAATGGATTTAGGAGGTGTCATATGCAAATGTATGCTGGAATTGATTTACATTCAAGTAATAATTACATCGGAATTATTGATAAAAATGATAAAAGAATCTTCGGCAAACGGCTCGACAATCATCTGCCCACTGTCCTCTCAACTCTGGCGCCGTTTAAAAAAGATTTGGAGGCGGTTGTGGTAGAATCAACTTTCAATTGGTACTGGTTGGTTGATGGTTTAAGAGGTCCTTTCACAGGTCAAATTAAAAGACGAATTCAATCTATTGCAGACCATACCCGGGATCGGAAAAATCCTGGCGCTGACTATTATGCTTGAAGTGGGTGATATCAAACGCTTTGATAAGGCAGGCAATTTTTCATCCTATTGCCGTTGTGTAAAAAGTGAAAAAATATCCAATGGCAGAAAAAAGGGAAAAAACAATAAAAAGAACAGTAACAAGTATCTGGCCTGGGCGTATGTCGAGGCAGCCAATTTTGCCAAAAGATACAGCGATGAAGCCAGACGATTTTTTCAAAGTAAAAAAGCCAGAAGAAATGGTATCGTTGCCACCAAAGCACTGAGCAACAAGGTTTGCCGTGCATCATACTACATCATGCGAGATAAGATACCGTACGATGAAGCGAGACTTTTTATTTGATTTTGGTTGCAGCAGGGAGCCAGTTAAGGGGTTGGCTAACAACCATAAGATGTGATTGGAATCTGCTGCAACCAGTACCAATGAAGTAACAGGTTTTTATATCCTGATTCGCCTATGTCGTGAGCCTGTATGGGGTTGGTTAATAACCATAAGATGTGAAATTAACAATTAGCCACGGCATGGTACTGAAGATTTTCTGGGGTCCGGATGGACCAGGGGCGATGCATTAATTATTATAACGCATATCAGCCTTGAACCCGATGGGTGACTGGTGCGGATCAGTATGAACCGCAAACCCACAAGACGAAATACAGGTGCGCAAAAGGTATAAAAATTTGGGGTTACTCAAAATTGTAAGAAGAGGGTCAAGAAAAATGGAAGTTTTTCTATGGGGGAGGTGTTTTTTCTCTTGACCAGACCTTTAATGGGTGACCCCATTTCCTACCATTTCTAATCCGGAGCAAGCCGATTTAAACACCTTTGGATATTACAAAACACTTTGGGTGTGGCAACGATTCCTTCCATATTGTGCATTATAAATCAATATCTGTATAATTATTAATGGGTTATATTTACTTGTAGCGGCCTAACTCTATCATGGGTGACCTGTTAGCTCATAAGGTAAATTTATAATCCGGCCCGTGATCATTTTAAAATCTTTTCTAATTTGTTGTCAATTGCCTCTGCCGTAAAAGGTTTAACCACATAATTAGAGACACCTGCCTGGACCGCCTCAAGTACTTGCTGTTTCTGTGCTTCTGCTGTAACCATCAAAAATGGGATCGTTTTGTGCAGGGCGCTCGCACGGACTTTTTTTAAAAGTTCAAGACCCGTTAATTTGGGCATATTCCAATCAGCTATGATCAGGTCGATCTGCTGCCTTTCCAGAATTTCCCAGGCGGTTGTACCATCATCAGCTTCAACAAGATTTTTAAACCCAAGCTGTTTTAAGACGTTTTTTAGAATACGGCGCATTGTAGCAAAATCGTCCACAATCAAAACTTTGATGGATGTGTCCATTTCCTTATTTTTCTCCTTCTATAAATTCTGTTATTCATCCGTTATTTGCTCTATGATCTCAGGCAGATATTTAAATAGATAGTCAATATCCTTTTTTGTGGTTTTTAACCCAAAACTGAACCGGATAGTGCCGTAATAATCTGTATCGACACCAAGTGCTTGAATGATTGGTGAAGCCTCCTTACTGCCTGCACTGCATGAAGAGCCGGATGAAACATAGACACCTATTTTATTAAGGCTGATTAAAAGGGTGCCGCTGTCTATTCCCGGGAAGCCGACATTCAGATTGTGGGGTATTCTGTTGTTTATTGAACCATTAATAATATGTCCGGGAACTTTCTTTTTGAGTTGTTTTAATAGTGCAATTACTTTTCAAAAAAAATCAAAAAAAATGGGTAACACTTTTTCCAGTTGATTTCATGTTTAAAAATCCTGTTAAATATTTCCAAATTTGATTTTTCTGACCATATCCAGTGTCACTTTGCCTGTCTTGCCCCTTTTGTCCGGAGTAATGATGAGGTGCATATTATCATCAAAGGCCTTATTCCAGCTGTTCAGCGTACTCGTTGGTATCATCATGGCAAATGATGATTCACGAAGACCGCTGGAATTGTTTCGATGAAAAATCACAGCTTTCTTTTTTTCTTCTGGTTCATAGCGAGTTTTTTTTTGATCTTATAATTCAACTGATGCCTTTATTCATAATTTCCCCTCTTACATAAAAAGCGATTGCGTAAGATCTGAAAGATCCTGAATCGTCTGCATAATCCCCTTACCACCTGTGGTTTTTTTTATGGTATCATCCCATTGTGTTGGTGGAATATCTGCCTTTCCAATGGCATCAAACCCATTTTTTACTTTTGTAAACCGATCCAGAGCAGATTCCAGCCGCTTGATATTGTGTTTGTCTGAAGCTGTTAATTTTGATGCGTCAATCTGTTTTAATTTTGATAGTTTTGTATTAATAAACGGTAAAAACTTTCCATCAAGATCCTTGGCTGTTCCCCTGCATGCTTCCCTGACACCTGCAAGCCGTGACAGATTTTTATCCTTGAGCATTTCTCCTGCCTTGAACAATGTGACATCAGAGGTTTGTCTCACCCATTTTGGATCAAGATTATCCATAATTTCACCCACATTGGACAGATCTTTTTTAATATTGAGCATAGACATCTGTTTATAGGCTTCAGGATCAACGCTTGATGTCATATTTTCCCAGGCTTTTGGTGCGCTGTGGCCATTTGAGGCCTTCTTATATGCATCATTCCAGGCATCCTGAGCATCCATCTGCCATTGATGGCGGGATGCAGGTTTACCATTTTTAGTCAGCCAGATATTTCTTCGCATGGACATAGAGCCGTCTTTATTTTTAAAGGGAATATAATCGGGCTGTTCTTTTAAGGCCTGGTCAAAATCCATACCTGTGGACCCGGAACTTGCCGCATTCCGGATGGCAAAAATTTCATGATCACTGTATCCTGCATCTTTCATAGCCTTGTAATATTGCTGTCTTGCCTTGCTGTGGATCTGATCAAGAGATTTATCAAAGAACCGTCCCGTGGCTTTCGGAGCCTTATATTTTAAATATCCTTTGGCAGTTGGATTTGCGTTAATGGCTGAGGTTGAAGCAATTACTTTTTTATGAAGCTGTTTAATGTCATCTTCAGGCAGACCTTTTTTGATTCCTTTTTTCCAGTTATGATAATCAGTGACAAATCCTTTAACCTGATTTTCTGCTGTTTCAAGCTCAGCTTTATACAATTTGACATCATCCACTTTTGATATGGTAATTTTACTCTTTGGTTTACCAACTGCCATCCTGGGTTTAATAACATCAACTTTTTTGGCAGCATTAGAAATGGAATCAGAAGCTTTACCAATTTTTGAACCAGGTAAGTCTACGTCGCCTTTACCCATCTTACCCACAAGAAAAGGCAAACCTTTGTTCATGAGAAGAGAAAAACCGCCTGCCTTTGCAGCTCCATACCATCCGTCCTGGCAATAACCATCATAGGTACTCCAGGCAATGTCAACTGCATCGGAGTACATGGAGACCGACTGCTTGACTCCATTGAAAAGATCTTTTTCAGCCCATCCTGTGGCAAATTGATAAGTCAGGGCTATGGCCTGGGGGCCGCCCATCATACTACAGGCAAGCATGCCGACGTCAGCTCCCATTTTAATGTTCTCAATAGCACTGACTTGTGCGTCTTTCCAGGCCAGATCTTCATCCATTTTAGCAATTTTTGCTCCTTCTCTTCCATGCCATTTCTTTTTTAAGGCAGCATTGAGTTTTAAAAACTTTTTAATATCATCTGGAGATTCATCCCTGATTTTTTGAAGAGTTTTCTTTGCTTGAGCCCGGTCCGCTTTTGGCAGAAATTCAATATATTTTTCCGCCAGTTCTTCCTGACTCTCAAGGGTTTCAATTCTTCTAATATTCTTTTCAATATTCTGCCTGAACTGAATGCGGGCCATGGTGTCAAACGGGGTTTCACTGCGCTTGTACGTGCCGGTTTTAAGCTCTCTTATCTTATCTTGTTCTGAAATCACATTGGATTGTGCAGTGATAATAATGAATCGCAATGCTGCAATGCGTTTTTGTTGATCCTGTGTTGGAGACCGGCCCATTTTTTTTAAAGCTGTAAGTTCCTTTTCCAATTCCTGTGCATATTTTGTTGCTCTTAGATTTTCATATTTAATATTAGCTGCGTGAAAATCCATGGATTCCTTTAGATCTCCTATCCTGGCTTTGGCATGCTGTTTAACAGCCTGGTCATTTTTTTTCTTTTTATCTTTTGCTACCTGTTTTTTTTGTGCAACAAGTTCAAGATCCTCTCCCATTTGCTCACTTAAAGCAGCAGCTTCATCCAGAGTCATGATTTTTCTTTTATAGTAAAGCTTCAGTCCAGCTCCTGAATACATATATAAATCTCTATCGTGGAAAAATGTGCAATGGAAATCAATCACAACAGCCTGTGAAGAAAAATTTTCTATTGGAAACTTTAATACACTTTTCTGGCTCACATTACGTCTACCAGAGGTTTGATATTGATCCAGCAAATTCAAACTGACACTATCTCCTGCATACCCCCCCATATATTTTCCATTTTCATCCACAATACCCGGTTTCAGAACTGCTGTCATGTCAGTAAAACGGGAGGGTATCAACAAAGTCTCATTGGGTGCTGAAACTTTTCGTTTCGCATTAAGATTGAAGCTCAGATTCCCCCCGGCCTGGGCAATGACGGGTGTCGGCATTCCCCACAGGAGATCATATTTAATGGTAATGGAGTCCCTGACTATTTTGTCCCGGGTGCTGTCATCAAAAACAATTTGCTTGTCAATACTATTAATTTCTGAATCAGAAATATCAATTGTCATGGATCCAAGCCTCATGGGTCTTGGACTAAAGCCATCATTTCTTTTCATCATTTCCTGGTAAGCTGCATCCACTTTTCCGCTGAAAATAGAGGATCGGCCCTTTTGGGACGGATTTTCATTTACTTGTTCCATTCGATCCAGCACCCAGAAAATATTTTCAGCAGGTACAGGCTCTGGCAAGGCAAGTTTTTGGGCTAAGGTTTCAAAAACAAGGCGATCTTCCTGGAACTCCTCAAGAAAAAGTTTTTGATGTTTTTTTAAATTTTTTTCCCATTTTTTCCAGTTAAACTCATTGTCTGTGGGGGGCTTTTGATACTGAACATGGTTAGCATAAAAGGTTCTGGATCTTACCGAGTAATAAAGCTCAATATCAGGCACTTTGCCTTTTGATATCTGTTTGGCTATATTGCGAAAAAGTTTCTCTTCATCATCGATAATATTTTTTGGACTGAACATATATTCATGCTTTGTAAATCCATCTTCTGTCAAAGTATAAACTACTTTGTTCTGTTCACTGGGGTAAGTAACAAAAGATCCATCATCTCTTTTTTCAAACAATTCCAGCCAGGAACTTTTATCCCCTTCATTGTCTGTCTCACAGACATACATGACAATCAGGTTGTCCCCCATAGTCTTTAAAGGTTGAAAATAGGTAATGGAATCATAATCCTCATCCTTTTCTGTACGAATGGAATTATGATCCTGGACACTGCCTCCATAAAATGGATCCTGGACAGTCTGATACAGAGCAGGTTCATATTCCCCGGACAGCTCCGGCGGATTTACAAGTGCTTTTAAGAGATTTTTGGATCTGGAATAGCTTTGTGCTGTTGCAGCTTTGATTTTTTCAACATCTGGCAAGTCCCCCAGGGCAGCAAATTCTTTAACTGCCTCTCCTGTCCTGCGCTCAAGAGCTTTTAACAGGGCCGCACTTTGGCCTGCCCGTCTCATAAGCTCGTGGGAGGCTTCAGGATTGCCCACAAAATTGGCCATCTGTGCCTGGTTAAAAAAGTTATCATAGCTTTGGATAACTTTCATCATTGATGCCCGCAAAGAAAGAATCTCTCCCAGAATCGGGGCTGCTTTGTTCAGGTAGGTAACACACTCATCTGCCGGATAGTCATAAATAGCTGCCCATTGGGCTTGAAATTCAGTATTCACTTCAGGTTTCATGGGGCCTATGAGATCTTCCATGGCTTTTTTTACGGCTGAGACTGCCCCAAGATATTGCAATTTGCTGAAGTCAGCCGGATCAAGCTTTGGTACAACCACTGAAGCTTTGGCAGTTGTGAGTATGGTGGAAAGGGGTGGCAGGGGGGGCAATTTCCGGAAGGATTCCAGGCTTTTTGTTTCATTGGCAGCAATGACATTTTTTTTCTTATCTTCTTGAATTTGTTTCTGACCTGTTCCTGCCCCATGAATGAATGGATTTAACCTGAGTGCTTTTTTATATGCATTTGCAGACTTATCAAGTTCGCCTGAAGCAAAGTATACCCGACCCAGGGATTGATAAGCCCCATCATGCTCCGGATTTATCTTTAGAGCCTTTGACAGCCATGATTCTGCTTTGTCAAAATCTTGAGCTGCCATTTCAATATCAGCCGCTTCAACCATAAATTCAGCACTTTGTTTCAAATCAGCACTTTCTTTCATTAACATGGCCACTTCCAGATCAAGCCTTGCATCAAAATAATTTTTCATATTTTTGTGGCAAATCCCTCTGAAATAATAGGCCTCAGGGCTCATGGGGTCTATTTCAATTGCCTGATCATAGACTTTTATGGCTTTTGAATATTCTTTCTGGCTGAGATATTTATTGCCTTTTGAAATCAATGGAGCAGCTTTGGAGTCCCGGACAAATTTTTGGATTTGAATTTTAGATAAAAAATTCTTAATTGATTCAGGAATGATCCCCGGGGATTCAATTGCAATATCAACAGGATATATGGTTAATCCTGAACTTATAAATCCTGTGTAAAAGACCGCACCATCATCTTCTTCTCCTATGCCATACCAGGTCCTTCCACCAAAATTCAGAGTTTTGATATCATCCATACGATCTGGATGTGCTTCTTTCAATTTTTGGATTATGGTATCAGTGATTGCACCTTTTTTAACTTCAAATCCTTTATCCGGCAGATCAATAAACACTTCCTGTCCCTCTGAGCTGTAAATCAGAACAGGCTTGCCTTTAAAATATTCATCCATATCCTTTTGTCGTTCCCATTTGAGAAGATTATCAGGAACCATAACCTTTCCTATGATTGCGGCATAAGAAAAGGCAGGTATAAAAAGAAGGGCACATGACAACAGGACAAATTTTTTCATAATTCAAAATCCTTGATTATAATATTGTAAACAAATCTGAAAATTGAATATATAGAACCAAAATATAAAGTACAATACTTTTGTAAACCATGAATATACTGCATTCATCAGCAATTCTCGGTGACTATTTTTTTTCAGAGCTAAGTAAGGTTTCCATGGGAAGTTAAATCTTTTTTTCGCAGTGTTGTTTCGACATATTGCGTAAGTGTTTGATATTATGGAAATAATAAATCTAGACTTTGCTTTAAAAATATTGTATATTTTCAACATGTTACAATACAACAAGGCAAATTCCAGTGCATATTAAAAAACACCTGGGCTTTTCGGGTCTGAGAAAAATGTTATCAAAACGATTTCTTCAAGTCGAAGACGCCCGTGATGCTGACAAGACAGAATACAGATTGCATGATTTTTTCATGACCGGTTTTGCGATGATGTATTTCCAGGAACCTTCGCTACTTACATTTCAACGCAGATTGCAAAAAGGCTGTAATTGTAACAATTTAAAAACCATGTTTAGCATCGAATCTATTCCCAAGGACACTCAGTTTCGAGATGTTCTGGACCAGGCACCATTAAATAAACTGGAAGTGATTTTTTCAGATTACCTGCATCAGCTTCAAAGCAATAAATATCTTGAACACTATCAATTTCTCGATGGCAGGTATCTTATCCCAATCGATGGCTCACAATATTTTTCTTCTAAAAAAATCTGCTGTCCCGGATGCCTCACAAAGCAATCAAAAGGAAAAATCAGGTATCATCATCAAATTTTACAAGCAGTTATCGTTCATCCGGATATGAAACAGGTATTACTGCTTGCACCGGAGCCGATTCAGAACAAAGACGGTTCAACAAAGCAAGATTGTGAAATCAATGCCGGCAAAAGGATTCTGTCAAAAATAAAAAAAGCTCACCCTAAACTAAAAGCAATTATCACAGGTGATGGTTTATATTCAAAACAGCCGTTTTGCTTTTTGCTTACAACTGTTTGAGGACACACCTGCCCGCAGTTTTTGCTGTTTAGTACAGCAAGCTTAGATCCTGTCAAACTATCCAACCAGCGAATGTAAGGCGAGTAGACCGGAACGGGTCATGGAAACCAATCCTTAGGGTCGGCTCAAAAATTAGTTCACATTTTGTATGGAAAATGTCCAGTCCCTTTGGGACTTTTGCAGACAAATTATGTGAAGTTATTTCTTAACGATCCCTTAATACCACATCAAAAAATTCATAGCTGTATAGGGCGTGTTAATTATTTGTCACCGAGAATTGCTGGGCAAAAGAATGGACAATTGCACTGATAAAGTCTACGAAATATATTGGGGTATTAAGAAAAAAATTTGCACTATTACAATTGAGAAGTTACCTTTTTTGTCAGGGCTAACGCATGTAACTTTTCCATATTAATGATTTCAGGTAGTTACGGTCTGAAGGTAAACGCAAATAAAAATCTCGTTTTGCATAAGCACCTGTAAAACAAAGGATTAAAATTCATGCCAAGTTTAAATGCGTTTACCCTGCCTTTTTGTTTTATTGTATCGAAATGTTCTATTAAAGATGGTATGATTTTTTCTATATGTATATTTGTAACAATAAGGGGGCCAAAGATGCCATTCGTAAATATAAAGATTACCAAAGAAGGTAATGTAAGTTCCGGCCAAAAAACGCAGCTAATCGAAGGTGTGACAACTCTTTTATCAGACGTCTTGAACAAAAATCCTGCAACAACGGTTGTGGTTATTGACGAGGTCGATACTGATAATTGGGGGATCGGTGGAGCATCGATTACAGCGAGAAGACAAAGAGGACAATAGGGTGAAAAAAGGGTTTGCAGTTCTTGGGTTGCTTTTGATCCTTGCAGGTGTGGGGTTTCCATTTTTTAAGGGCATTGTTTTGGAGCGGGTTATCAGGCAAACGGTTGATGATATCAATTTGGCCTATGCCGATTCAGGGCAAAAGGCAGTCATTGAAATACAGGAGTATGACAGGAGATATTCTGATTCAACCATAGAGTGGAAACTGCATCTGGGAACGTTTAAAGATGTTCTGGGCATAGAAGAATTGATCTTGCTTGATCATGTTGATCACGGCTATTCAAAAACTGTTTCATCAACTAGTCTGGAGAAAAACAATTGGTTCAAAAATTTCCAAAACCAGAATTTTAATGGTGAGAATCCTGTCACCATCAAAACGGTGTATAGTCTTTTTGGGGATATTGGATCAAAGATTGAGCTGGCATCTTTTTCCATTAAAAAAGGAGAAAATGCAATCCAGATAAAACCGGGTATTTTAAATCTTAAATTTATAAAAAAATTAAAACAAATCATTTGTCAGCTAAGCTGGGAAGGGATTGTTTTTGGAAAACAGCACCTGACCAATGTTCGCTTTGCCACCCAAATGGACAAAGTCTCGAAAGGGATCTGGAGTGGTACCGCATCATTCTCAGTAGATTCAATCATATCAGATGACGGCAGTCATTTTTTTGAAATTAAAAATTTCACCACGGAATATTCTCTTGGCTATCAAAAAGAGCCATCAACGGTCTCCATCGGGGTAACATTGGGAATGGATCAGTTTGAATCCAGTCCAATGGATATTAAAAATGCAGCCATCCAATTTGGTATCAAGCATCTTGATGCAAAGGGATTTGAAGAACTGGTTGTTTTGAATACTCAAATGAATGCCCGATTAATGGAAAAAGTGCTTGTCTTAAAAGATGATCCGCATGCCGTTGCAAAAGAAGTACAGAGCCAGACTAAGCGACTTGGGCGTGAAATGATCGAGAACATGGAAACATTTTTGAGACAAGGACTTGAAGTGAGTCTTTCAGATTTTCACGCACAAATACCCCAGGGAGAAATCAAGGCAAATATGGTTTTGGGCCTGAAAAAAACAATGACCCTTTCCGGTTTTCTCCCCCTTTTAATGAACCCATCGTATGCAATGGATATTTTTTCATTGAAGTCTGATATTCAGATACCCTATACTCTGGTTGGTTATCAAAAAGGATTGTTGTACCCTTTGATTCCCGGCATGCAGACGGGTTTGTTTATCACCCAAGGTGAAAATTTGGTGCACAGAGCCCGGATAAGGGACGGTAAATTGTTTTTAAATCAGAAAGAGGTGATATTGGAATAGATGTATTATTGCTATGTTGAATCCAATGCCGGCAAGCTATTGCTGGCCGGACACGATAAACTTGAGAGCCTTCATTTCCCCATTGGTAAAACAAGGGTTGAACCTGCAAAAGACTGGATTCTGGCTCCAGACAAATTTTTGGATGCACAATTACAGCTTAAAGAATATTTTAAAGGGCAAAGAAAACATTTTTGTCTTGAATTGAACCCAATGGGGACAGCGTTTCAAAAACAGGTGTGGCAAGAATTGGTGATAATTCCCTATGGTCAAACCATCTCTTACGGAGAGCTGGCCGAAAAAATTGGAAACCCCAATGCCTCAAGAGCAGTTGGCATGGCAAACGGGAAAAATCCCATATCCATCATTATTCCCTGTCATCGTGTTATTGGTAAGAACGGTAGCCTGACCGGTTTTGGCGGTGGTCTTGAAGTGAAAAAATATTTACTGGAACTTGAGCAACGATTTTGAAAAAAACAAGAATTACAGATAAAATTACATATGTTCAGCCCGACTCCATGGCTAATTTTACCTCTTGTTCCGGGATCATGATCGGTTCAAAAAAGAAAATATGGATCGACATGAACATGGGGCCGGTTGAGACGCCGAAGCTGTTGAAAACTGACCCGCCGGATGCCTGTATCATCACCCACTATCATCTGGATCATTCCATCTGGACCCGGCATGTTAAGGACTATTCCAACGCAACCGTGTTTATCCCGCAATCCGAAGAAAACTATTTCACCTCACTTGAATTTGTTATTGAAAATACAGCAGGGATGTTGGGGGTTGGCGATCTTTGGCAGGATTTTGTGGTCAAAACACTTGGATACCGAGAACTTGACGGATATGAATGTTATACTGAAAAAACAGTATTTACCCGGTTCGCACCAGAACTTGTTCTTATAGAAACTCCCGGCCATTCACCCGGACATACCTCGTTTTATTTCCCGGACGAAAAAATTTTATTTTCTGGAGATATGGGGCTGGATCGGTTTGGTCCCTGGTATGGCTGGTCAGACTGCAGCATTCCCGATGTTGTGGAATCCATATTAAAACTGGATGGGCTGGACGTTGACCTTGTGTTAACAAGCCATGGGGGTGTTTTAAAAAAAGATATTCAAACAGTATGGGCTGGCCTTATCAAACAGATTATTCACCGGGAAAAAAAAATTGTCCGGCAACTGGAACGAGGTATAACAAAAGAAGAGATCATTTCCAGGGGTGTCTTTTTTTCAAACAAGGACAAGGTAAAGCCGCCCATGAAACAGTTTTTAGATATGTGGGATGGGTCTATGTATAACCATCACGAAGCTTTGATCCGTGATGGGGGGTTGGTCAGGCTTTTTCCCGGGATTTCACATTGGGATTAACACATAAACCCTTCCTTTACCTTGGATATACCCGGAATAATGGTCTGGGTTCGAATAATGCCATTGATTTTCCTGACACGCTGGTCAACAAATTCGGCGATGATTTCAGCATCTGATGCCAGAAAATCTCTTCGCAAGACCACCTTAGCCAGGATGTCAATGTTTCCGTGAACCGAGTGAACTTCCGAAATTTCATCCAGGGCAAACAGTTTGTCAATGATCTGCATTTCAGTAGATGTATTCACATCAATCAGAATAAAGGTGGTGATGGTTCGTTTCATTTCCGGATAATCCGGGGTGCTTGTTTCGATCATTGCCGTTCTAAAGGCTTCCATGCTTCTTGGAATCAGGCGATCGATACCAATACCATATCGGCGGTTGGAAGTTCTTTCCCAGTGATGATAGGCAATATAGGTGTATAGATCGGCCACGGATCTTTTGGGAAAATACTTTATCAGTTTGCCGTTTAGAATGAGTGTGGTTAATGGAATATAAATTGTATTGTACCAATCATCTGCAGCTTTTTTTAAATCGGTTTTTGTACCTGAGATATTTCTTAAATGGTTTTTGTGTTTTTTGATCTGTTTTTCAAGGAAATTATACTTTCCAACTTCAGTCAGGTCAATGCCCTTAGGCAGGTTTGTTTTTTCATAGAAGGTTTTCTTTTCGATATAAAGCAGGTTTTCCATGCTGTTTTTGGCTGATAAAAGTTCAATGACCTTGGCCGGGATATCAGTGCGGCCCAGGGCTTTTGCTGCGGCAACCCTGTGATTGCCGTCCAGAACATAATAATCATTCCGGATTTGGTAAAGCTTCACCGGTGGCAGGTGTTTATTGTCCCGCATGGCTCGTTTGATGTCTGAAAAGCGTTTTCCCGCCACATGTTTTTTGGGTCGAAACTGGGAATCAAAGTCATAGTACTTGCCCACACTGCCGATAATTTTGTTTAGATCAACGGTTGTTTCTCCATGGTCAATAAACTGAACATCCTCTTCTTTTTTTTTTTGTTCATTAAATGAGCTGATATGGTTATCCGCTTCATCTTTTTTTGTCGCGAAAAGGTATTTGAGAAAATTTATCATGATCAGACCTCTAAAATGGTGTAACCGCAGGTGTTAACAACCCGGGTTGTATTAACCCTGGTTATTCGCTCGTCAGGGTGGTTGAAATCTTTGTGAATATGACCGTGTATAAAAAGTTGCGGTTTTTTTTTGTTTATCAAGGTGACAAAGCTTTCAAATCCCCTGTGGCAATAATCTTCAGCATCATGGATATGCCGGGGAGAAGCATGGGTCACAACAATATCAACACCGCCTTTTCGCCATAGAGAAAACCACATTTTGAAAATTTTTTTTTTCATCTGGGCTTCAGTATATTGATTGACACCGCCATTATACCACATAGATCCGTCAAACCCCATGATATTAAGGGTTTCAAATCGTTTGATCCGGCCATGGATATCATCGCACCCCATGGGATTAGAGGAAGAATACCTGATATCATGGTTCCCCTTGATATAATACAGGGGGCGATCAAGCCTGTCCCTTAAAAAAGAAAGGTATTCCGGAACAAGGTCTCCGCAGGAGATGATCAAGTCGACGGATGGAAGAGTTTTATTGTTTACCTGGTCTTCCAGAGAGGAATCAATAAAGTCTGATACCGCAAGAATTTTGATCTTATGTTTTGATGTCACGGTCGGTAGTTTAGCCCCCGATTATAATTTAAGGATGAGTATAAACTGAAAAACATATGTTTACAAATCATTTGATGGGTTAAACGCAAGCGAATTGAGTTTGATTTTGAAAATAAACCGTTGACATTTTATTGAGTATTTTATATGTTGCTATCGTGGTAGCAACAAGGTCGTACATAGCAGGGTTATCAAATAATTCTTGCCATTTCAAATGATTGTGCTACATATGATTTGATTTGAAGCAGGTAATAATTTTTTTAATAATGGCTTTGTTTTAATGGTTGCGAATAAAGATCAAACGCTGACCATTAGAAGTCGAACTTTAATCCTAGGAGGGGAAGATGAAAAAAGTATTAATTTCACTGTTTGCAATGGCTTTTCTTTTTGTTTCAGCACCGGTTTTTGCAGATGATATCAATTTGGCTAAAAAATCAACCATTGAAACAATTCTTCAAAACAAACAACTTCGTGTTGGTTTTGAATCAGGCTACCTACCGTTTGAAATGACCAACAAATCCGGTAAATACATGGGATTCGATATTGATCTGGGAAAAGCACTTGCCAAATCAATGGGCGTTAAATGGGTTCCTGTAAATACAGCTTGGGATGGAATTATCCCTGCGCTTGTTACGGATAAATTTGATATTATCCTTGGTGGTATGACGGTTACTCAGTCAAGGAATTTGGCCATTAACTTCACCAATCCTTATATTGTTGTCGGCCAGGCCGTTCTTTTGAACAAAAAACTTGCCGGAACAATCAAATCCTACAAAGATCTGAATAATCCTAAATACACCATCGTTTCCAGACTTGGAACAACGGGTGAGCAAGCAGCTCAAAAAATGATCCCAAGAGCTAACTATAAAGCGTATGAAGCAGAAGCAGAAGCTGCCATGGAAGTTATCCAGGGTAATGCCGATGCATTGATCTATGACCTTCCTTTTATTGAAAAAGTTCAGGCCCAGCATGGTGCCGGTAAAACTATTGCCCTTGGCACTCCTTTTACCTATGAGCCCCTTGCAATCGGTATCAGAAAAGGTGATCCTGATTTTATGAATTTTTTGAACAACTTCCTGGTTCAATATAAAGGTGATGGAAAATGGCAAAGATCATATGACAAATGGTTCAAGAGCACGGACTGGTTTGAAAAGGTTGGCGAATAATTTTTTGTATGAATGTTCAACTGGGCCGGCAAGAATATTTCTTGCCGGCCTTTTTTTGATTACCCCAAGTTTTAAGGCATGAAAAATAGATGAACTCAAAAATATCCAATATCCAAAGACTGAGCAATCCTACTGCCTATTCATTTTCCGTGGCAGGTTTTATCGCACTGATGATGCTCTTGATAGGATCAGTTTACTATGCGACCTATACGGTTGATTATATCTGGAGATGGTACAAGGTTCCCACGTACTTTATGTATAAAGAAACTATAAAGGTTTATGCAGGTTCAAATGGTGAAGTAAAAGAGATAAAACCAAATGGTGAAAAATTTGATCTGGTTATTACAGATGATTTAGGCGATCATACCTTTACGGTTCCGGCAGGCTCATTTGATCTTGACGAGGGGGATTTTACATCTGATGGTGATTTGCTTGCAGAATACGAAGGGGGATTGAAGCCGGGTCTTTTGACAATCGGGTTATGGATTACATTGAAGATCAGTTTTATTTCAACCATTTTGGGAATTTCTCTGGGGATTATCGGGGGGGTGGCCCGGGTGTCGAATACTCCGGTGCTTAAATGGACTGCCATTACCTACGTGGAAATTATCAGAGGGTCACCGCTGCTGGTCCAGATTATGATTGCCTATTTTGTTTTAGGGACAACGATCAACAAAATTCTCATGATGAATGGCTTTACCAAGCTCAATCCGGAATGGTACGGCATTGCAGCGCTTTCTGTTTTTACGGGCGCTTATGTGGTCGAGATTGTTCGTGCCGGAATCGGAGCCATTCACACCGGCCAGGTGGAGGCGGCTCGATCAGCTGGTATGAGCTACTTTCAATGCATGTATCATATTATTCTTCCCCAGGCGTTGAAAACCATTCTGCCGCCTTTAGCAGGGCAGTTTATCAATCTGATCAAGGATTCATCTCTTTTAGGAATGATCTCAATCAGGGAATTAACCAAGGCCACGCGAGAAGGTATTACCACAAGTCTCCAGGTGTTTGAATTATGGTTTGCCTGCGCAATTTTATATCTACTGATGACCTTTACACTTTCCATGTTTGTTCAATATCTGGAACGGAGGACTTCGACAAAATGATTGAAGTAAAAAATATATATAAAACATTTTATGTCCCCCATGAGGTCAAGGCCCTTGTGGATGTTTCAAATAAAATTAATGAAGGGGAAGTGGTCGTTGTTATCGGACCTTCCGGGTCCGGGAAATCAACCTTTTTACGATGCCTCAATCGCCTTGAAACTGCTGAACGCGGACAAATTTTAGTGGATGGTGTGGATATCTTTGATCCAAAAACAAATATCAATACCGTCCGGGCTGAAATGGGAATGGTATTTCAATCCTTCAACCTTTTTCCCCACTTATCCATTATGGGGAATGTGACAGTTGCACAGAAATTGGTCAGAAAAAGGGGTAAAAAAGAGCGTGATGAAAAGGCCATGGCGTTGCTTGAAAAAGTAGGTATTGCGGATAAGGCGAATGCATACCCGGCAAACCTATCCGGTGGACAACAACAGCGGGTTGCCATAGCACGTGCCCTTGCCATGGATCCCAAGATCATGTTGTTTGATGAACCCACATCAGCCCTTGATCCTGAAATGATCGGTGAAGTTTTGGATGTTATGAAAACCCTTGCCAAAGAAGGGATGACAATGGTTTGTGTCACCCATGAAATGGGCTTTGCTAAGGAAGTGGGAGATCGCGTTATTTTTATGGATGAAGGCCGGATCGTTGAAGAAGGAACACCGGAGCACTTCTTTACCAACCCCGAACACGATCGAACTAAATTATTCTTGAAACAGATTTTGTAAGAAGCGTTTTTTAAAAGTAGTAATTGAAAGCCCGGGGGGAAAATCTCCCCGGGCTTTTTTCATAATAACTCAAATTTTCCTTTTATTGACATCCCCGTGCTTTTTTCTTTATAGTCGACACCATAAATTATTGAATAATAGGAGTGATATATTATGTACACCATCCATCCCATTGTCATGGGAACCAAAGTATTTGATAAGAGCATGATGACCTACCAATACGGCCAGGGAGAAACCTATACCATACCGATCTATACATGGCTGATAAAAGGCGGCGATCAAAATATCCTTGTGGATACAGGTGAGATGAAGCCGATTCAATCAAAAGACCGCGAAGAAGCTATTGGCGGGAAAATATATACCTTTGAACAGGGGTTGGAAAAATACGGACTGGTTCCAGGCGATATTGATGTGGTGATTCATACCCACCTTCACATGGATCATTGCGAAAATGATTATAAATGTGTAAATGCACGATTTTTTATCCATGAACAGGAACTTGAATCTGTTCATGAGCCCCATCCCCTGGATTATCGGTATCTGGAAGATTATATCGAGGACATAAAAGAAAACGGCCAGATTGAAATTATCGACCAAGACAGGCAAATTTTCGATGGTATTCGTGTTGAGCACACCCCGGTCCATACAAAGGGCGGGCTTACGGTATATATTGAAACCCAAAAAGGAATTGCTGCCATTACAGGGTTTTGCGTCATTGATGAAAATTATAATCCACCACCGGAAATCAAGGGTATGGAAATGGACGTGATTCCTCCAGGTACCCATGTGGATGTATATTCAGCCTATGACATCATGGAGTCTGTGCAAAAAAAAGCGGATATTCTCCTCCCGCTGCATGAACCGAGGTTTGCATCAATTGATTCTGTTGGTTGACGTTCAGCCCGGTTGTCGGCCCTGAATAAATTACCTGGAATAAAATTTTCCCCTTATCCATCCATGTAATTAAGCTTCCAAACAAAAGTTATGGGATATTTCTGTCTAAATTCCAGCAGAAATATTTTGTTATTTCAAAAAATAAATGCAGGATAAGGAGTTACATATGACGAAAGAAAAAGGTGTAAAAATACAGGCGAGTGTACAAGACCGTACAATGTGTGAAGCCACACAACAGATGTTGGAAAAAGCCAGGAGAGACGGCGTGGTGATCGACCTGGACCGGGGATATGATATGAAGCCCTGCCCCATTGGTGAGGTCTCAGCCTGTTGCAAACATTGCTATATGGGGCCGTGCCGTTTAAATCCAAGAGATCCCTATAAAAAGGTAGGGGTATGTGGTGCGACCATTGATACCATTGAAGCAAGAAATTTTGCTAGAAATATCGCCACAGGATCAGCTTCCCACAATGATCACGGCAGGCATATTCTGGGATTGTTTCGAGGAATAGTTGAAGGCAGGATAAAGGACTTTTCCATTGCAGATGTTCTTAAGCTTGAAAAAGTGGCCAAATCCATTGGAATAGAGATTGAAGGCAAAGATGTTCAACAGGTGGGCCTGGAACTTTGTAATGAATTGGAAAAAACGTTTTCCAATGTTGATGGCGAAATGCCGTTTACAAAGCGTGCACCAAAAGTTTTACAAGAACAATGGAGAAAGGACGGTATCATGCCCAGGGGAGCCATGGTTGAGGTAATGGAGCTGATGAGCCGTACACATATTGGTTGTGATCAGGATTATAATAATTTGATTACACAGATCAGCCGGACTGCGCTTGCGGATGGATGGGGTGGTTCCATGGTGGCCACAGAACTGTCTGATATTATGTTTGGTACCCCTTCCCCTACGCTGGCCGATGTCAATATGGGGGTCTTAAAGGAAGATTATGTCAACATTATTGTTCATGGTCACGAGCCTGCCATGTTTGAGGGAATGCTCGCTGCAGCCAACGATTCTTTTTTTATTGATGAAGCCAAAGCCAAAGGTGCATCGGGAATAAATCTTGTGGGCATGTGCTGCTCAGGCGCAGAAATGATGTCCCGCCACGGGGTGCCCCATGCCGGTAACTTTGGATCAACAGAAGCCGTTGTTGTAACTGGAGCTGTTGACGCCATGGTTGTTGATATTCAATGTATCAAACAAGGGTTGGCCGAGGTGGCCAAATGCTATGATACCCAACTGATTACAACAAACCCGAGGTGTCATATTGAAGGGGCCACCCATATAGAATTTGAAGAAAAAGACCCGCGGGAATGTACCGATCAGATCTTGTCTAAAGCCATTGCCCGATATGCATCCAGAAAAATGCCCATCGAGATTCCTCAAAAAATACAGCAGGGTGTACACGGTTTTACCCATGAATATATCGAGTATATGCTGGGTGGAACCTTCAGGGGCGGTTATACGCCTTTAAACGACAATATCATTAATGGCAGAATTCGTGGTGTTGCAGGCGTTGTCGGGTGTACGAACCCTAAAGTCAAGCAGGACTGGGTTCATATTGAATTAGTAAAGGAATTGATCAAAAATGATGTGCTGGTGCTCCAGACCGGATGTTCACAAATCGCCCTTGCAAAGGCGGGTCTTCTTGTTCCTGAAGCAGCTCCTTTGGCTGGCCCCGGTCTTTCTGAAGTGTGCGAAACAGTGGGCATGCCCCCGGTTTTAGGACTGGGTTCCTGTGTTGATAATACAAGGATTCTTATTGCCGCATCAGCCATGGTGGAGTCAGGCGGTTTAGGAAATACCATTGCAGATCTGCCGGTGGCCGGATGCGCGCCGGAGTGGATGAGTGAAAAAGCACTGGCCATTGGCCAGTATTTTGTGATGTCAGGTTTCTACACGGTTTTTGGAATTGGTTTTCCAACAATCAAAGAAACCAAGTTTCATGATCTCTTATTTAACGGGCTTGAACAACAGGGATATGGGAGGTGGGGGGTGGCAAAAGATCCCCACAAGATAGCACAGATGATGATTGCCCATATCGATAAAAAACGGGCAGCATTAGGGATTGACAAGGCAAGGGAGAGAACCCTTGTGGATATGTCGGATAGAAGGGATTTGGCTTCTTAATCGGGGACCTGTTTTCAGGTTTTCTTTCATTATTTGTATTCGCAGTTGCCCTGACTCTGCCACTTGCACAGGGCTAACGCATGTAACTTTTCCATATTAATGATTTCAGGTAGTTACGGTTTGACGGTAAACGCAAATGAAAATTATCGTTTTGCATAAGTACCTGTAAAACAAAGAATTAAAAATCATGCCGAATTTATATGCGTTGGCCCTGGCCTGGGAGTTCTTTTTCTTGACATGGTTACTAAAAAGAAATTAGAATGCTTATGGTTCAAACCTGATGGAATTCTGAAAAAATTATCTGAAGTATTTAAGCGGAGGTAATGATGTTTACAAAAAAATATCTTAAAACCAAACCTGTGTGTAAAGTCAACTTCAAACTCCTTAAAAAATGTATAGGTCCTGCAAAAACCGTCAGATTAATCGGTGAATTCAACGATTGGGATATGAATGTTACCCCTATGAAGAAGTTGAAAAACGGCGATTTTTCGTATATGTTGGACCTTGAAAAAGAAAAAGCCTATCAATTCAGATACCTGATTGACGGCAAAAAATGGGTCAATGATGAGAGTGCCGATGCCTATCTGCCATCTCCGTTTCCCGGGGTGGAAAACTCAGTGATTGCACTTTAAGCTAAGAGTCCACTCAAAAATAACTTTATATTTTGAGAGCCGACTCATCCTGCCCGGCTGCGTTGTGAAAACACCACATATCTTGATATTCCTTAGTTTCCACGCCTTATCAGCCAGGCGGCTCAACTCTCAAAATTGGTAATTAGTGCCTGACCGAAAATCCGTGTTTGGGCGAAAAGTTGCCCATATGCAAGGCGCAAGCAATCCTGAAACCGGAGTGTACTATAGTACATGAGGATTTCAGGATTTTGCAGCAACGAAGCAGATGGGCGCTGCCGACGGGTGGGTTTTCGTTCAAACACTAATTAATTTTTCAGTGAGCCCTGAGGATACTGTATCTTTTTTATCAGAGAGGAAAGCATGTCATATTTTGATTTCACCAATTTTGAAAGATCCTTTCACCATCATATAAAGTATACGCTTGGGAAAAAAATAAAAAATGCATCCCGTCTTGATTTGTTAAACGCGATCTCTGCCGCCGTTGGAAAATATTTAATGGATATCAGTTTTGAAACCAATGACAGGTATCGTCAAAATGATGTCAAGCGTCTTTATTACGTTTCCATGGAATTTCTAATCGGCAGGCTTCTAACGAATAATTTGATAAATTTAGGAATTTATGATCCTTGTGCCCGGTTCCTGAAAAAAATGGGGCATGATCTTGGGCAACTGGTGGACGAGGAGCGGGACCCGGCATTGGGGAACGGAGGCCTGGGACGGCTTGCCGCCTGTTACTTAGATTCCCTGGCCAGTCTTGATATGCCCGGATTCGGGTATGGCATCAACTATGATTACGGGCTGTTCAAACAGATAATCGTCAATGGATATCAACAGGAAAAACCTGATTACTGGCCCAACCGTTTATCACCCTGGTTGATCCGGCGATCCGGGAACCGGTATATGATTCCTGTTTATGGGAAAATCGAAGACAGCCGGGATCGGGCAGGGGAATACAATCCCATGTGGACTGACTGGAAGCTTATTATAGGCAGGCCCCATGATATTCTTGTTGCAGGCTTTGGCGGGCGAACTGCAAACCGGCTGCGGCTTTTTTCTGCGTGGGCGTCAGAGGATTTTGACATTCAAATTTTTAATGATGGGGACTATTTCAAGGCCGTGGGAAGGAAAATACGGTCGGAGACCATCTCAAAGATTCTCTATCCATCGGATTCCAAGGATATCGGAAAGGAATTGCGACTGGTTCAGGAATATTTTCTTGTTGCATGTTCAGTACGAGACCTCATCCGGATCTACCAGAAAACAAATGATGGATTTGACCGCTTTCATGAAAAGGTTGCGATCCAGCTCAATGATACCCATCCGGCACTGACCGTAGCCGAATTGATGCGTATACTGGTGGATGAAAACGGCCTGGAATGGGAAAAAGCGTGGAATATTACCGTCAAGACCCTGGGATATACCAATCATACCTTGCTGCCCGAAGCACTGGAGACCTGGCCGGTATCCATTGTTCAAAAAGTGGTACCCCGGCATATGCAGATTATTTATGAGATAAACCAACGTTTTATTGAATCTGTTCAGGGCAAGTTCGGTGACAACTATAATGACATGATTTCCCGTATGTCAATCATCCAGGAAGGGGAGAGACAACAGGTCCGGATGGCAAACCTGGCAATCATCGGCAGCCATTCTGTCAATGGGGTGGCAAAGGTCCATTCAGATCTGGTGAAGACCAGACTGGTTCCTGAATTTTATTCTCTCTGGCCGGAAAAATTTAATAACAAGACCAATGGGGTCTCGCCCAGGCGATGGATTGCCGCCTGCAATCCCGGATTGACAAAATTTATCTGTGATGCTATCGGGAATCGATGGATTGCTGATCTGAACAGGATATGGGAACTGGAAGCGTTTCAGGATGATCCCGGTTTTCTTGAACGGTTCATGCAGATTAAAAAAGAAAACAAACAGACCCTGGCCCGTATTATTAAGGATAAAGTATTTGAAACCGTGGACCCGGAATCAATTTTTGATATCCACGCCAAGAGGATTCATGAGTATAAACGGCAATTGCTCAACATTCTCCACATCATTCACCTTTATTTGTCAGTAAAAGAGGATGGCAAGGATATTGGCCATCCAAGGACCTTTATCTTTTCAGGAAAGGCTGCACCCGGGTATCACACAGCAAAACTGATCATCAAACTGATCCATTCCGTAGCCCAAGTTGTGAACAAGGACCCGGATGTAAATCAAGTCATGAAAATAATATTTTTACCGGACTATCGGGTCACCCTGGCAGAAAAAATCATACCGGCCGCTGATGTCAGTGAGCAGATCTCGACTGCCGGAATGGAGGCTTCAGGTACTGGAAATATGAAGTTTGCCATGAACGGGGCTGTGACTATCGGTACTCTGGATGGTGCCAACATTGAAATATCTGAACAGGTCGGTAAAGAGAACATATATATTTTCGGGCTGACGGTGGATGATGTGGAACAAATGCGCCCCCGATATGATCCAAAGAGTTTTTATAACCGGGATGCCCGCTTAAAAAGGGTGATGAATGCCATTGGGTCACAACGATTCTGCAAGGATGATCCCGGATTGTTCAGATCTATATACAATTTGTTGATGTCAAAAGGGGACTATTATCTTCATTTTGCAGATTTCGCATCCTATGTAAGCGCCCAGGAAACCATTGGTCAAGACTTTCAAAAGAAAAGACATTGGGCTCAAAAGGCCTTGATGAATATTACCCGGACCGGCATGTTCTCAAGCGATAGGGCCATTAAGGCATATGCCGATGAGATTTGGAATATTCAGTCGCAGATTAAATAAGTACGAGGAAAATTCTAAAAGTCAGGCAGGGGCCAGAGCCAGAGCTGTTCGGGATGGGAGATAAAGGCTGAGTTGGTTCTGATGGCCGGGCTGTTCCGGGTCGTGAGTTGTGAAGTGAAGCTGTCCTTTTTTGAGCCTTTTCAACCCGCCAAACCGTTCTTCATCCGTATCAAGTATCATATAATATTTGCCAGGTGGGGCGTCAATCAGATAGTCGGTATAGGAACGGGTTGGGTGAAAATTGAAGGCGAATAACATCCCTTTCCTTTCAAAAGCGATAATTCTGTCATCCTCATGAATGCGCAAAAGCCGGATCTCTTTGGTTAAAAATAAGTTTTGGGTCTTAAGAATTTTGATCATCTGCCGGTCAAATTCAAACAGGCAGGCAAAATAAAGATCCGTATCATATTTTAACGACCATTGCCGCCGGGCATAGTAATAAGAAAACTGGTTTTGCTGAGAAGGAAAATCCACCCATTCGGGATGGCCGAATTCATTGCCCATGAAATTCAGGTAACCGGCATTTGCCGTGCAAATGGTGATCAAACGGATCATTTTATGAAGGGCAACCCCCCTGACGGTTTGAATATTGGTATTTTCTTTTCTCATGGCGGTATAGATGTGTGCCCCCATAAGATGCATCATCAAGGTTTTGTCCCCCACCAGCGCCTGGTCATGGCATTCAGCATAACTGATGGTTTTTTCTTGGTTCCTGTGGGTGGTTAATTCATACCAGAGTGTTCCCAACGGCCATTGCTCATCCCTGAAATCTTTCAGCAATTTGATCCAAAAGTCGGCAATGCCCATGGAAAATCGATAATCAAATCCAATGCCCCCTTTTTTAGCGGGTACTGCCAACCCTGGATATCCGCTGACATCCTCGGCAATCGTAATTGCCCGTGGGGTAATGTCATGCACCAGGCTGTTGGCCAGGGATAAATATGACAAGGCGGCAACATCAAATCCCGGACCATAATAATCATCATATCGTGTGAACACCCGGCCAATTCCATGATCCTTAAAAAGCATGGACGTGATGCCATCAAACCGAAAGCCATCTATATGAAATTCTTCAATCCAGTATTTAAGATTGGATAATAAAAATTGTATCACCCGGGATTTTGAATAATCAAAGCACCTGGAATCCCATAACTTATGGACACCTCTGTGACCATCATGAAAAAATTGATAAAGGGTTCCGTCAAACTTTGAAAGGCCTTCAACTTCATTGCGCACGCTGTGGGAGTGGACGATATCCATTAATACCCGGATTCCCATTTCATGTGCCGTGTCAATCAGGTGTCTCAACTCATCCGGGGTGCCGAACCGTGAAGAGGGTGCAAAAAAGCTGGACACATGATACCCGAAAGAACCGTAATATGGGTGTTCCTGGATTGCCATCAATTGAATCGTACTATATCCGGCATGGTGTATTTTAGGCAGAATATGCCGCGTAAATTCTGTATACGTTCCAATCCTTCTTTCCTCCAGAGCCATGCCCACATGGGTTTCATAAATTAAGAGCGGCGCCTTGGGGGCAATAAAATTTGGAATTTTCCACTTATATGCCTGTTGAGGATGCCAGACCTGGGCATTGAAAATCAGTGTGTCCGGATCCTGGACCACCCGGACAGCGGCTGAGGGTATTCGATCCCCTTCCCCGCCCGGCCAGACCACCCTGAGCCTGAAAAGGTCTGAATGGGCAAAGGTGTTTTCGGCAAATCGTCCTTCAAATATACCGTCTTCTTTTTTCTGCAGTTCAAAACACGCCTGTTTCTGCCAGGCTGTTTTGTCACAAAGGATGAATATTTTTTTTGCATTGGGTGCCCACTCTCTGAATATCCATGCGCCTTTTTTAAAATGAAGACCGAAAATATGATGATAATCAGCAAACAGGCGCACAGACCCTTTGTTTTCCAGGCATATCCGCTGGTGAAGATTTTTGGCCGCATCTATACGTGACCGGATCACACCAGTAAAGGGAAACAGGCCCGGATCATTAAACATCCCAGAATCAGACAATAAATGGTCTTTGCAACATTTTTCCATATAAGTTGATGTAATTTTCAGCACAACGGCTGTGATTGAATTCAAGTGTACCTTCGATCATAATTCGGTTAATATGCTGTTCTCTGGTGTCCGGATCAAGAGCATAAAAATCCATGGCCCGGTCAATGGCCCAGTTAAATCCTTCTGTGTCGTGAACATTGAATAAAAATCCATTCCCGGTTTCTTTTTCAGGATCAAGATCATGGACGGTGTCATGCAGGCCGCCGGTGTCAAATACAATGGGGAGTGTACCATAGATGCAGCCTGTCATCTGGGGCAGCCCGCAGGGTTCAAACGAAGACGGCATAAAAATAAAATCGCTTGCAGCAAAGCCTTGGTGGGACAAGGCTTCATTAAACCCCCAGACGGCAATTCGCCGACTAAGACCATGGAACCGGACAATATCATGAAAATGTTTCTGGTACTCGCCGTCAGCTACGGATATGATTTGAAGACCTTCATCCCAATATCTTGATACGAGGTCATACATGATTTCAACCAGGAGCTGACATCCTTTTTGAACCGGATCCAGCCGGGACGGCCAGAAAAACAAAGGCGCATCCGCATTTTGTTCAAGATCAACAATTTTTTGTAAAAACAGCTTGTTTTTAGATTTAATCTTTCGATGATTTTTAGGACCATAATTAAAACGGACCATTTCATCAACCGCCGGGTTGAATTCCGGCTCCGGTGCATTCAGGATACCTGTGGCACACCCGGCCTGGTATTTGTTGGTCAATTGGGTTTTTAAACAATTTTCGACAAATGGATGGCGGCCCCCCACAATTTCTTTTAAAAACGTGGGACTGACCGTATTGACATAGTGGGCGGCAAAGACTCCGGATGCCAGGAAATCCACCCGGTTCCAGTTCCGGCTTTCCTCATAGTTGTCAGGCGGTTTTTTAAAATAGAGCCATTGCCAGAAGGAGGCGGCATCAATCCCCCGGTCTTCAATCTCGTCAAGAGTGGATGTCATGGTGTGTATATTATGAATGGTGAACAGGCAGGGAATTTGAAGCTGTCGTGCCATGGCAGGAATCAGACCGGTCATCCAGTCATTGCAATGAATAATATCGGGTTCAACCCGGGGAATGATGTTGTTAATGACTTCCCGCTGGAATGCCAGAGACACCTTTAAGTCCTTGTCCGAGTAACCTGAATAGATATTTTCCAAGTAAAAAAACGCCCGGTCTGCTGCCAGGTGGATGCGTTCCTCATCCAGCCGTTTCCTGATTTTTTCAAGTTCCCTGTTATGGGTCTTTGTTGTTGTCCCGTGGTAAATGGAACGATAATCGGGCAATGCCACATGGACATCGCACCCAAGATCGAACAATGCGCTTATCAGGGCTGCTGATACATCGGCAAGTCCCCCGGCTTTTGCACAGTAATTTGATCTGTCCCCCATATCCTCAGGCAGATAGGTCACCTCCGGGGTGACAATCAGAATTCTGGGCTGTTGTGCCATTTTTATTTTCCATATGCCGCTAAAACCAGCGGATTTTTTTGGTTAAGCTTTATCATGGGCCCAGGTAACCAAACCCGGCGTCTGACGCATGATTTTATCCCCACTGGGAATAACCCTGGCAGTATATCCAAACCGACCGGAATCCGAACAGACAAGCGTACATTCATAAAGATATCGCCCGGGTTCTATGGTTTTTTTTAAGTACATTGTTTCCGGCCGGCTGCCTTCAAGCTGGCCCGAACCCCTTAACTTACCGTGATAAAGCTGGACTTCCACTTCATCAGGCGATAATTGATCCAGAATTACCTTTACTGTTAAACTGAAAGTATCGCCAACTTTAAAGTCTGCTGTTGATTCAGGTACGGGTTTTGACAGCCGGATATGGCTCCACAATGCGATTAACCTGGACTGCCTCTCTGCTAATTTTTTGGCTTTTTGTGCAAAATTGTCCGTCAATTCTTTCATGCTTTTTAATGCCGGAATATAATACCGGCTTGAATATTCCCGCACCATATGGTCGCTTGAGAACTCCATAATCGCCATTTTCATGGCCTCTTTCATCATTTTGATCCATTTTGTCGGCGGATTGCCCCGTTTCCGGTTATAAAATGCAGGGATGACTTCATTTTCAAGGATATTGAACAGGGCCTGGCTTTCCACTTCATCCTGGTAATTCTGATCTTCATAATTTTCTCCATGCCCGATTGACCAGCCCCGGCTTTCTTTAAAACCCTCATACCACCACCCGTCCAGAATGGACAAGTTGAGTCCGCCGTTGGCCGCAGCTTTCATTCCTGAAGTACCACACGCCTCGTATGGTCTTCTGGGTGTATTCAGCCAGACATCTGCTCCCTGAACCATAAATCTTGCAATATTGATATCATAATTTTCCAGAAAGGCCACATGGTGACGGACTTCGTGCCGCCTGGCAAATTCAACGATTCGTTTGATAATCGCCTTGCCATCATCATCATTTGGATGTGCCTTTCCTGCAAAAATAAATTGGATAGGCCGATCCGCATCTGTTATTAACCGGGTCAGTCTCGGGATATCTTTAAGAAGAAGACCGGCACGTTTATATGTGGCAAAACGCCGGGCAAAACAGACGGTCAGGGTTCTATAGTCCAGAGCTTCGGCCACTTCATCCAATAAATTTCGTGGGGCGTTTCGTCTTTGGTACTGAGTAAATAACGACTGGCGGCATTTACGTATCAAATTGGATCGATCCAGTTCATGGGCATGCCACAGATCCGAATCTTCAATGCTGTCAATTCGTGAAACCAGATTCTCATCAGACTGCCGCCTAGACCAGTCTGATGACAGGTACCGTTCAAGCA
>JAKIUJ010000208.1 GCA_021647625.1 Desulfobacula sp. | reverse complement strand
CTTTGGCTGCATCAAGGGCAGATGCCATGCCGGTGACGCCGCCACCTAAAACAAGGATTTTTTTAGAAAAAGATTCTGTTTTATAAGGCTCGGGAATAGTCACTTTTTCAACTCTGATCATCCCCATTTTAATATAATCTTCAGCTTTCATCTGGATTGGATCAAAATGTTCTTCATCATCCTTCTGATCTTCTTCAAGCTTGGGATATGTTTCTCTTGAATGCGGCCAGACAACGCCTTCTCTCAAGTTAACTCTTTCAACAATACACCCGTCAAAATTGAATACGTCAAAGTTAACACGCCTTGAACATGCCCCGATAACCATGGCATTAACTTTTTTTTCATCAACGTCTTTTTGAATTAATTCAAGACCTTCCTTGCCGCAAAGAAACTGATGGGTTGTACAGTTTACACCCTCTTCATCAGGAACACCAACAAGATCTTCCATATCGAGAGCGTCACCGATTCCACATCCTGTGCAGATATATACTCCGTATTTTTTATCCATGATTTCGTTCTACCTCCTAAGGGTCTGAATGGCTTTGAGTGCCATACCTGTGGCATTCTGGTTTGATGTTACAACGTCGGCAGGTTTGTTGGCACAACCGGCGGCGAACATTCCACCGTTTTTGAAGTCATTTACAATAAAGCCTTCTTCGTTGTAGTTCAGATCCGCGTTGGGTTTGTCAATGGCACAAGTGGGCTGCATGCCGGTAGCAAGCACTAGCAAGTCAATGGTTTGTCTGACTTTTTCACCTGAGATGGTATCTTCAGCGACTATGTTGATGTTTGAAGAGTCGGCTTCTTCGCCAACTTCAGCAATTTTGCCCTTTACAAAAAAGACGTTTTCGTCAGCTTTGAGTTTAGCATAGAAATTTTCATATTTTAGCCCGGGAGTTCTAAGATCAATATAATAAATATAGATTTTAGCATTTGGATATTGTGCTCTTAAATAGGTGGCATGTTTTAATGACGCCATGCAGCAGATATATGAGCAATAGGATAAATGATTTTCATCCCTGGAGCCTGCACATTGAGCAAATGCAATTGTTTCAGGGGCTTTGTCATCGGAAGGGCGAATAATTTTACCTTTTGTCGGGCCATTTGAGGAGGCCATTCTTTCCAGCATCATATTGGTCACAACATTCTGGTATCTGCCGAACCCAAGATTATCAATCTTTGTGGCATCATAAGGAGTCCATCCTGTATTCCAAACGATGGCACCAACCTTAAGGTCAATGGTTTTTTCTTCCATATCAAAATCAACAGCATCATACTTACACGCTTCTTTGACTTTATCGCGGTCATCCGTGCTCATGGCGGGATCCATCACGAATCGTTGGGGGAAGGCCATGTTGTGAGGCAGGTAGGCAGCTTTACGTCTGTTCATGCCAAAGTTGAAATCGTTGGAGATTTCAGTGTCACAGACTGTTGCACAATCACCACATACGGTGCAATTTTCATTTACATATCGTGGAGACATTTTTAAGGTTACGGTATAGTCGCCGGCAGCGCCTGTAACACCTTGAACTTCAGATATGGTGAACACTTTAATGTTCTTGTTGTCTTTTAGTCTTTTATAATTTATCTCAAGTCCGCAAGTGGGCGGGCAGAGTTTGGGGAAGTAATGTTTTAATTGGGAAACTCTTCCGCCAAGGGATGCTTCCTTTTCCACAAGGAAGACCTCATACCCCACTTCGGCAGCTTCTAAGGCAGTTGTAAGGCCGCTGATACCACCACCAACTACCATAATGCTTCCGCTAACCGGGGCTGTATTATCTGTTGTCATGCTGTCCCTCCGTGCATTTGGGTTATATTATTTCGGGTTAATTATTATTTGTATGCCAGATTTTAGAGAATTATTTCCAAAATCAATTCATTATTTTGGCATCCTCTCTCCTATTTTTTAGATTCAAAAACTTCGGATATTTTTGAGCCTACAAAAGAGGAGACAGGAAGAAAACCAAAACCGTATAAATCTGAAAAAACCTCCAGGCACTATTGCTAGCACCTGGAGGTTATTCTTCTATCTTAAGAACGTAACGCTAAGGGTCGGCTCCAAAATTATTTGATCTTTTGTTTTCATAATACCCAGTCTTTTAAGGGATTTTGGAAACAATTTAGATCAAGTTATTTTGTAACGATTCCTAAGATCAATTTTTTCGCACTAGTCAGAAATAA
The DNA here is from genome assembly GCA_021647625.1 of Desulfobacula sp. Taxonomy (GTDB): domain Bacteria; phylum Desulfobacterota; class Desulfobacteria; order Desulfobacterales; family Desulfobacteraceae; genus Desulfobacula. The sequence goes on along the minus strand of JAKIUJ010000208.1, from coordinate 4,741 downwards.
TCTTAACATAAGGAACTTTTTTCAAACTCCACTCATTTGTCTCTTTGTTGTATGTAGAGTTAACAAAGCAGAACCATTCTTCGTCATTCTGACCCATGAAGTCACCTCTGTAGTAGAAGCCTGGGTATCTGGATTCTTCACGGAACTGGATATGACGGGTATGCGCTTCAACTGTGTAGAGGCGATGGTTAATTTCCCATGCTCTCATTAATTCATGAAGGTCACCGGCAGCAATGTTTTCAAGATCTTCACGGAACATATCAAACAGATCCATGAGGATTTCAAGGGATTTACCGGAAGTCATGTAGTAAGTCGCTGTACCGCCACCATACTCATTGGTCATCTTCATCAAACGCATTGCCATACCGGCAGGTTTGCAATAGTTCGGGTTAACTGTCTCATCAGTGGTATATTCGCAGTTGTCAAGATAAGTTCTGACAGGTTTATAAACAAAGTCTACAAGTTCCTGATCAGTTTCTTTGAAGTTTACATCTGCTGTATTATCTCTTAGAAATCTAACCATTTCTTTTGCGCAAATACGGCCTTCAGCATGAGAACCTGAAGAGAATTTATGACCGGAACAACCAACACCGTCACCCGCTGTAAACAGACCCTTAACGGTAGTCATTCTGTTGTAACCCCATTTGTACTCAGCAGGAACCCAGTCTTCGTCAGGGCCTGAACACCAGATACCGCAGCAACCTGAATGAGAACCTAAAAGGTACGGTTCGGTCGGCATGATTTCTGAATCTTTTTTCTCAGGCTCAGTGTTTGTTGCACACCATAGACCCGCCTGACCAACTGACATGTCAAGGAAATCTTCCCAAGCTTCAGACTCAAGATGTTTCATTTCCTTTTTGCTCATGGTTTCAGCAAGTTTTTTCAAGGCATCAGAAGTCTTCATGATGATTGGACCACGGCCTTCTTTGTACTCTTTCATCATGAGATGGTTTCTCAGGCAAGTCGGCGTAACGGCAGCAGTTCCATAAGGCGCATATTTTTCAAGCTCTGCTTTTGCTTCGTCAGAAGCGGAATAGTTTTCGCCAAGACCATTAACCGTCTGAGCTTTAAAAAGAAGGAACCACGCACCAACAGGTCCGTAACCATCTTTAAAACGAGCTGGGGTGAAACGGTTTTCCATCATGGAAAGTTCAGCACCTGCTCTAACAGCCATTGTATAAGTGGAACCTGCATTCCATACAGGATACCATGCACGGCCTTTTCCCTCACCAACTGAACGGGGCTGGTAAACATTAACCGCGCCACCGCAAGCTACCATCATAACTTTTGCTTTGATGATATAAACTTTGTTTTCACGTACGGAAAAACCAACCGCACCGGCAATTCTGTTGGGATCAGTTGTGTCGTTTAAAAGCTCAACAATGAAGCATCTTTCAATGATGTTTTCTTCGCCCAAAGCTTTTTTACCTGCTTCAGCAACGATTCTTTTGTAAGACTCACCATTGATCATAATCTGCCATTTACCCGTACGAACTGGAGTAGCTCCGCCTTTAAGAGTACCGGCTTTCATGCCTTGTTTACCGTTAAGATTTTTTCCGTCATCGGTTTTTTTCCACATGGGGAGTCCCCATTCTTCGAAAAGATGTACGGAATCATCAACATGACGGCCAAGGTCGAAGATTAAATCTTCACGTACAATACCCATAAGGTCATTTCTAACCATACGTACGTAATCTTCTGGTTTGTTGTCGCCAATATACGTGTTGATAGCAGAAAGACCCTGGGCTACTGCTCCTGATCTTTCAAGGGCTGCTTTGTCACAAAGAAGAATACTTGTGTCGTCGCTTGCCCATTTTTTAATTTCAAATGCTGTTCCACAAGCAGCCATACCGCCACCAACGATCAGAACATCAACGTCTCTTTTTTCAACCTCTGGGTCTCTTACAGCTTTAAGTTCTCCAATAGGTTTGTTAGGTAATGCCATTATATACCTCCAAAATTATGTATAAAGTATCAAGTTTAAATCTTTTAACAGTTTTTTTTATTATGCAAGCTCACTTGGAGCTACAAGTACATAACCGTCTGCTTCTTGAGTAGAAAGAAGACCGCTGTCAAGATCTTTACCTTTAAGGTCAGCATAATCATTAGCTTCACCTTCGGGAGTAGTTCTGATAGGGAACTTGAAGCGTTTTACAACGCCGTTTCTAAATTTACATGTCCACATAACATCCTCAGTACCCATCATGGGAACAGTAGAACCTCCCATGGGTACAAAGTCAGAATATCCTCTGACTTCAATTGCCTGAGAAGGACAGATCTTTACACAGGAAAAGCATTCCCAGCACTGATCTGGTTCCTGGTTGTATGCTTTCATCTCATTAGGTTCAAGAACCATCAGGTCATTGGGACAGATGTACATACACGCTGTTTTGTCCCCACCTTTGCAGCCGTCACATTTTTCTGCAATAACAAAAGATGGCATTTAAAATACCTCCATAATTTAAGTTAATCAAATTGCACAATACCGTTGTGCTACTATTTCTTTATCAACAAAATAGACTGAATTTTCTTCAATTCAGCCCGGGTTTTCCTTAAAGCGGCTTTACAATCAACAAGAAAGTTAACCTGCTGATCCAAGCCTTGCATAAACGTTATCGAAATATCACTCTATGGCGCTTATTGTCAAGAATTTTTCAAAAAAGATTTGCCTTGAATTTCAATTGTTTCCGTGTGTTTGTGGAACAACCATATGTATTAGATATGATATGGATAAAATACAAGATGTAGTACCTGCCCCGGCATAAAAAGAAACTGGAAAAATTAGGAAAATGCTGGTAATTTAGACAGGCAAAAAATCAGTGTTGTAAATAATAAAAGGACCCTCAAATTATGACAGAAGAAATGGTACCGGTAGATCCGGATAGTAAAATTACATTTGACTGCAGCAGTCAAAATGAATGTTTTAATGAATGCTGCCGGGATCTGAACCAGGCATTGACACCCTATGATGTGCTCCGGTTGAAAAATAATCTCGGGTTATCTTCACAAAAGTTTTTAAGGACCTGTACTTCGCTTCACCACGGCCCTACGTCGGGTCTTCCTGTTGTCGAGTTTAAGCCCAACCCGGATGCCGGATATGAGTGTCCGTTTGTGACAAAAAAGGGATGTTCCGTGTATCCGGACAGGCCGGCTTCCTGCCGCATGTATCCTTTAGCCCGGGCCATTGCCCGTTCCCGTGAAACAGGGCAGATTGTTGAATATTTTGCATTGATCGAGGAACCGCATTGCAAAGGATTCGGGAAAAAAAACGGCCAGACAGTTCGGGACTGGCTCAAAGATCAGGATGTTGATATGCATAATGCACAAAATGATAAACTCATGGAATTGATTAGTCTGAAAAATAGAATCATGCCGGGTAAACTTGAAGGTGCATTGGCGGATAAGTTTTATCTTGCCCTGTATGATATTGATGAATTTCGTGAACAGATTATGAATAAAAACCTTTTAAAAGGATTGGAGATCCCCAAAAGTGTTTTTGACGCATTAAAAGCAGACAAGGCCTTATTGAATTTTGGTTTGTCATGGGTCAAGAAAGAATTGTTTGGGATCGAGATGGTTTTTAAAGGATAAATTCATGACTCAATTGAAGGGGAAAGTTGCCCTGGTTCTGGGTGCGGTTAAAGGGATCGGAAAAGGCATCGGTCTTGCGCTTGCAAAACAAGGTGCAACATTGGTGTTGACCCGGCATGACTGGGATGATGCCTTTGAAGAGATGGAAAAAGACTTTGTCGATTCAAAGGCTGAGCATATGATCGTGACTGCTGATTTAAGGGATGTTGATGAAATACAGATGCTTGCATCCCAAATTAAAAAAAAATACAATCGCCTGGATATTCTGATCAACAATATCGAAAGAGGGGGCTGGCCCATAGTTCATGGGGAATATGTGGAGGATCAATGGGATCTTGAAATTGAAACTACTCTTAAAGCCAAGCGATGGGTATTTAATTGTGTTTTTCCTCTTTTAAAGAAATCAAAAGATGCGGTGGTGATAAATATTTCTTCCATTGCGGGAATCGTCGGGCGCGCAGGTCCTGCAGCCCTCGTTTTTAATGATGCATATGCGCTTGCCAACAGAGGTGTGTCATCTTTAACGGAAACCTGGGCGCGTATGGGAACCCCCAATATCCGGGTGAATGAAATTATGTTGGGTATTTTTGAAACCCGTCATGCACAAGGTACGCGTGGCTGGAGAGAAGTCCTTACCAATGAAGAGAAAAGATGTCTGATTGACCATACCTTATTAAAAAGAACCGGGAATGTAGAAGATGTGGTCTCGGCATGTCTTTTTATCATTAAAGACGCGCCTTATATGACCGGAAGTGTTTTGAGGCTGGATGGTGGATTTGTGCTGGCTGGTGAAAAAATTCCTGAAATGCCCGGAGGAATTGTGTGAATTTTTTTTGTTTTTCTTCGAAGGCCTGTTGAGTGGTTAGTCAAAACTAATTAAGGACGGTTTGGCCGATGATATTTTGAATGATGCAGGCTAATTTTTTTGGGTCATGCCTGAGAATGTCTGCGCTGGTGTCTAAAATATCAGTTAAAATAGTTTCTCGATGCTCCCAGAAGGTATCTTTTTGGTCTATGGAGACAACATCGGATTTTTGTTCGTGATAGGTTTTAAGAAGATCCGCAGGGGGAGGCGTGCTATTGGCAATAATGCCGTTAATTTGTCGACCAAGGTTTTCTTCTAATTTGATGACAAAAGCTTTCCCGGTAA
>JAKIUJ010000207.1 GCA_021647625.1 Desulfobacula sp. | reverse complement strand
CGCGGCAATGGGTCCCTGTCGATTAATTATCGTTGGCCCAGGCGTACATTTCCCTATATCTCGGCAACAGATGTGTTAAATGACAAGATAAATCCAAGTGCACTGACGGGAAAAATTATTTTTGTCCGACCCTCGGCATCCGGCTTAAAGGATATCAGGGTATCCCCGCTTGATCCGGTGTTTCCCGGCGTGGAGGTTCACGCCACCATGGTGGAAAATATTTTAAGCAATGATTTCATCCATCAGCCGGATTGGACAAATGGTATAGAGTTTTTTGTGATCTTGCTATGGGGATTAATCACGACGGTTTTGATTGGCTGGGCAAACGCTCTGCTGACCATCCCGGTGACCTTGTCTTTAGCCGTTGGTGCATGGTATGGCGGGTTGTGGTCTCTTAAAAATTTAAATATCTGGATCTCTCCTTTTTTTCCGATTATTGTTTTGGTATTAAATTTTTCGGTTTTAAATTTGCAGAAATTCTGGTTTTCCGAGAAAAAAAAAAATTTTTTCAAGGGTGCGTTCAGTAAATACGTATCAAAATCCGTGGTAAATCAAATTGTTGAAAATCCGGACAAATTGAGTCTTGAAGGTGAAGAAAAAAAGATAAGCATCCTCTTTGCGGATATTCGCAAGTTTACAACCATTTCAGAGCAATTAACCCCTTCCCAGATCACCCTTTTGCTTCACGATTATTTTACACCGGTCACAAAAATAATTATCAACAATTTCGGCACACATGACAAATTCATCGGTGATGCGGTCTTGTCCTTCTGGAATGCGCCGGTGGATGTGAAAAATCACGAAAAGTACGCTATAAAAGCAGCCTTGGAAATGAGTGATGCCCTGACAGTTCTGAATAAAGGTTTTGAAGATAAATTCGGCATCCAAATAGCTGTTGGCATAGGTCTGCATTCAGGGCGCTGCAGGGTTGGAAACATGGGGTCTGATGATATCTTTGACTATACCATTATTGGTGATAATGTAAATCTTGCCTCCAGGCTTGAGGGCCTGACAAAATTTTATGGCGTTCAAATAGTTATCAGCGAGGCCATGCTCATCGGCGTAACTCAGGATCATCTTGTTCAGGAACTTGATCTGGTTCGGGTAAAAGGAAAGGATAAACCGGTTCGTATTTACACGGTTTATCCAAACCATAGCGGAACAAAAAAACACCTGAAAAAAGAGATTGAACTCCATCAGGAAGGTCTCTTGCTTTATAAAAATAAACGTTTTGAAAAAGGCAACAAGCATTTCAAGGCATTGGCAATAAAATATCCCGAACAAAAGTTGTATTCCATATATCAACAACGGTGTGCCCTTCTCTCGGCCAAGCCACCCAAAGGTCAGTGGGAGGGGGTTTTTACACATACAAGCAAATAATTAGGGGCCCACTCAAAAAGAATATTTTGATTGAGCCCTCAGTGTTTGAACTGCATATCTTATTTTTAATGAAAGTTTCATGCATTCACTGATTCTGAGGATGCTCCGCCAGTATCCGTGCCATAAGAGACCCAACCCCGCCTTTGGGGGATGCTTCAATAAACGATTTTTTGACCACTTCATAAAATGCATTGGCAGCAGGGGAAAGGGGCGTATTTTTAATATATCCAAAGCTGACATCCAAAAAGATATTCATGTTTTTGATATAACGATAAGCAACTTTATTCTCTTTTACTTTCTGGTCTATGGATGGTTTTACAAGAAAAGAGATGCCTTCGCCACGTTCCACAAGATCGATAATAAATCCTGTATTATTGGACTCCATGAAAATTTTGGGTATAACCTTGTGCTGCTCATAAATCTCAAATATTTTTTTTCGGGTTCCAGACCCTTTCCCCTTCATGATCAAGGGCTCCTTAGCGAGGTCTTTGAATTCTAAATGCCTCTTTTGGGTCAATGGATGATCAATGGGAAGCACCACCACAATCTCTTCCTGGCTGAAGGGGATAAAATGAATTCTTTGATCCTCCACATCCATCCGTGCCACGACAATGACTTCGTTCTCAAAATTCAGTAATCGGTTGATCATGCTCATGGAAGATCCTTCCTTGAGGATAATCTTGATATTTGGATGGGCTCTGTGAAAAACAGAGATGATCGACGGCATGATATGCCTGGCATAGGCTTTTGTACATCCAAGCTCCAACACACCCTGCTTAAGTTCTATTATATCATCAAGAATTTTTGCAACCTCATTTTCCGATTCAAATATAACTGTTGCTTTTTCAAATATAAGTTTTCCTACATGGGTGAGTATTATTTTTCTTCCCAGTTTTTTAAATAATTTTAAATTATAAAAGGCTTCAAACAGTTTTACCTGGGCTGTGACGGCAGGTTGAGAAATGAACAGCTTTTCAGCGGCCATGGTGTAACTGGCGTGCTTGGCTACGTAATAAAACGCCCGCAATTGATTTAGATTGATCAAACGCATCACCTCTTAATTAAGGTTGCTGGTCAATGGAAATGATCTATAAGAATATCTTATAAGGCTCATAAGTTTATATGAATTGACTCTTTTTTTGTCAACACATATTACTGATTGAAACATACTTGTATGCTGAATTAATTTAGATGAATCATCCTTTTGCACGTTGCCTCTTTCTACCCAAATCAATGACTTCTTTATTTTGACAAGTATGAAATTAGTGGGTTCTTAAGACCTTTTAATCAACTTTTCTTTTATGGAGGTAACAAATGGCTGACAGCAAATTTCCAAGTCCTCACGAGATTGAAGCAATTCCAGGAACAGAAGGATGGGAGAGAATGTATCCCTACCATTATCTTTTTTCGACAAAAGATAAAGAAAGAAAAGAGTATGAAAAAAACGCTTTCTGGTTCAATGATGCACTTCATTATCCCGAACCTATGTATCCGTTTGATATTATCTGGGATGAAGCATGGTTCCTGGCCTTATCACAGTTTAATACCCGAATTTTTATGATACCGCCCGCACTTGGCATTGACCATAGAATTATAAATGGAAATATCTATATTACCCCGGTTCCGGTTACTGATCCCGAAGAAGTCCAAAAAAGAATTCCCTTGTTCATGGAACGTGCGGGTTACTATTATGAGAACTGGGATAAACTCCATGATCAGTGGGAAAAAAAGATGAAAGGGATCATTTCAGAAATTGAAGCTCTGGAAATAGGCCCTCTGCCCGAAATGGAAGATATCTCGGTCGTTAAAAACGGACTGGGCACCTCAAGTGGTTATGAGCTGCTTAAAAACTATGACAAATTGATAGACTTAGGTATCCTCTGCTGGCAGTATCACTTTGAATTTTTGAACCTGGGATATGCCTCCTATGTGACTTTTGTCGATTTTTGCACCAAGGCCTTCCCGGATATACCTTTGCAGAAAATCACCCAGATGGTAGCCGGAATTGATGTTATTTTATATCGACCGGATGACGAACTGAAAAAACTTGCGAAATTAGCTGTTGAGTTAGAAATTCAAGCACAATTTGGAGAGGACACAAAAGATGTTAAGGATGTTATTTCAGAACTTCAAACATCTGAAAACGGACAAAAATGGGTAACGGCCTGGGATGATACCAAGCAACCATGGTTCAACATCTCCACCGGAACCGGATGGTACCATCAGGATGTTTCCTGGAACGATAATTTAAATATTCCAATGAGTTCAATCAGAATCTATCTTGGAAAACTCAAAGAGGGCAAGAATATTGACCGTCCGATTGAAAGAATACAGGAAGAACGCAAAATCCTGATTAAAGAATACAGGTCTATGCTGAAAACAGATGAAGACAGACAAACATTTGATCAGCTGCATGGCACATCAGAACTTGTTTTTCCCTATGTTGAAAATCATATGTTTTATGTGGAGCACTGGTTCCATTCCGTCTTCTGGAACAAAATGAGAGAAGTGGCCGGCATCATGACGGATCATAAATTTATCAACCAGATTGAAGATGTCTGGTATTTGTCCAGAAGTGAAATAAAAGAGGCACTTTGGGATCTTACCACTTCCTGGGCCACAGGAACGAAAGGATATGGCCCCTTGCACTGGCCTGAAGAGATCGAATGGAGAAAAGGCGTTTACCAAAAATTTAAAGATAACCCTCCTGTGCCTGCCGTGGGCACACCACCCGAAGTGATTGCAGAACCCTTTACCATTGTTCTGTGGGGCGTGACAAATGAAAGTATGGCTGCATGGGCAAAACTTAAAGAGATCGGTGACCCGGATAAAGTGAACGAAATAGAAGGATTTGCAGGATCTCCAGGTGTGGTTGAAGGCATTGCCAGAGTCTGTCGTTCTGTGGAAGATATCGGTCAACTCAAAGAAGGAGAAATTCTTGTTGCACCGACCACTTCACCTTCATGGGCACCTATTTTCCAAAAAATCAAGGGGGTTATCACAGATGTTGGCGGTATAATGAGTCATGCAGCCATTGTCTGCCGTGAATATGGCATGCCGGCTGTTGTGGGTACGGGCCAGGCCACCACCATTATTAAATCCGGCATGAAAATCAAATTGAACGGCGATACCGGTAGAATTTATATCGAAAGGTAAAGGCGCATCATGGAAAAGCGATATGACTATGTCCTCTGGTTCGAAGAATGTGACCTTGAATCCGTATCTCTTGTGGGGGGTAAAAACGCAAGTCTTGGGGAACTTTTAAATGCTGACATTCCTGTACCCCCGGGATTTGCAATCACCACCAAAGCCTATAGTCTTTTCCTTGAGCAGAACAACCTGAAAGATGAAATCAAAACGCTGCTCAAACAAGTCAAGTCTGATGATGTAGAATCCGGTGAAAAGACGAGCAAAGCCATTCGAGAACTCATCGAAAGCGCTCATATTCATGACGATCTCCAGGATTATATCTGTGAATTCTATCGCCGATTGTCCAAACGGTGCCATGTTCCTGCGGTTCCGGTTGCCGTCAGGTCAAGTGCCACTGCCGAGGATTTACCCGGTGCAAGTTTTGCCGGCCAGCAGGATACTTTCCTGTGGATCAGGGGCGTGGACAGTATGCTGAATCATATAAAAAAATGCTGGTCAAGCCTTTTTACTGCCAGGGCCATCTACTATCGGCAAAAAATGGGTTTTGTTCACGATAAGGTGGAAATTTCCGTGGGTATCCAAAAAATGGCAAACGCCTGGACAGCCGGTGTCATGTTTACCATCAATCCGGCTACCGGAGATCCGGCCAGTATTGCCATTGATGCCAATTGGGGGTTTGGAGAAAGTGTGGTCAGTGGTGAATGTACCCCGGATAATTTTATCATCAATAAAATCACGAATGATATTACTAAAAAATCCATTGGGCACAAAACAGTTCTCTACACACGAGATCCGGAAAATCACTGTGTTGTAAAACAGGATGTGCCTTCAGAAAGAGCAGACACCCAATGTGTGGTGGATGCCGATGCCATACAACTTGCCAAAGTCGGCAAGCAAATTGAAAAGCACTACGGCAGGCCCATGGACATTGAATGGGCCATTGATAAAGACACCCCTGGCAAGGCTAAAATTTTGATCCTCCAAAGCCGTCCTGAAACCGTGTGGAGTGAAAAGAAAGTGGAACCGATCGCTAAACCCAGAGCATCTGCTTTAGAGCATATCTGTGCCGGACTTGTGGCTGGACGAAAAGTCAATTGATGACGATCTATGGCGATTCTAATAAATATGTTCCTTAATTTAAGATTCGCTTTAACACCTGAGTTTGTTGAATTGCCGGGTTCTTGATCTTTAAGAACCTGGCTTAAAATTATAAAACCGCGCATCGCGCAGGCAACCCTATAGCTGTACCCAATTGCTATATCTATCCCGGATTGCCATGACAAAGGAGACGTTGACCATGAAGGACATGAGAGATTTTATTTCACTGTGTGAGGAAAAAGGACTTTTAAAACGAATTACCGCTGAAGTTGATCCCTATTTGGAGCTATCGCATATTGCCAAATTAAATGAAGAGGATCAAGGCCCTGCCCTGCTTTTTGAAAACGTTAAAGGATATGACACCCCTGTTATTACAAGTGCGGCTACAACCGTTGAAAGACTATCTCTGATCATGGGAGAACCGGAAGATTCAAGCCTTTTTGATCTATATGCAGCATGGGCAGAAAAAGCCAAAAACCCCATCAAACCCGTATATGTAGACAAGGCAAATGCCCCGTGTAAAGAAAATATCATGATGGGTGATGATGTGGATCTCAATAAATTTCCGGTTCCGCATTACTATCCCCTGGATGGTGGTCAGTATTACGGCACCGCCCATTTTATCATTACCAAAGATCCGGATTCAGGGTGGGTCAACCTGGGTACATACAGAAGCCAGCTTTTGGGCAAAGATAAACTCGGCACCCAGTTTATTAAAGGCAAGCATGCGGATATCATGCTCAAAAAATACCAGGCATTGGGTGAACCCATGCCGGTTGCCTCCATTTCAGGTTGCGACCCCATCCTCTTTATTCTTGGTGCCGCAAGAGTAGGTGCGTTTACCAGTGAATATGATGTCGCAGGCGCCTTCAGGGGTGAGGCGGTGGAAGTGATCAAAGGCGAAGTGGTGGATCTTCCGATCCCGGCCCATGCTGAAATCGTTGTGGAAGGGTATGTGGATGCAGAAGCCTTTATGGAAGAAGGCCCCTTTGGTGAATACACCGGCTACTATTCCGGTGTTGGAACCGACCCCAGAAACTTTATTGATATAAAATGCATTACCTATAGAAATAACGCCATCCATTGGGGAACAACTGTTGGCCGTGCTGTAACCGATTCTCATATGGTTATGGCATTATCCTATGGGGCCACTCTCTGGCAACAGCTCAATGAAATGAATATCCCGGGGCTGCAATCCTGCTATTGTCCGCCCGAGGGAGCAGGCCGCTTACTTGCCATCATCTCCATGAAACAGATGTATCCGGGTCATGTTGATCAGGTTCTGACAGCAGCCATCTCCACCGAAATGGGCGCCTAT
>JAKIUJ010000007.1 GCA_021647625.1 Desulfobacula sp. | reverse complement strand
GGTTTACAGTGTTGCCCAAAAAATGCGCCGATTGAATAAAAACATGCGGGCTGTCTTTGATTATTTAAAAATGACTCGGAACAGCTGCCACTCATAGGATGTTTGCTCTTAGCATAAATTTACCGTGGCATTTTCACTGTACAAATTGAGTATTATATGGTTTTATTTCATTTTTCCTTGTTGGCTGCGCTCCAAAATTCAAACAAGGATTTTTAAACGATAATTAAAGGGAACAAATGCATACAAAGGAAACAAAAGATAAACGTTCTGAGCATCTTTATTTTCCTTTAAAGCAATTGAATACATCCGAAAGTATCTTTGAGAATGCCGACAAAGGCATTTTAAAAGCAAAATACAAATCAATAATGGCTCCCATTATCGGGAAGCAGCTTGCAGTAAACACCTACTATCAAAATGACCTGATTGCAGTTGCGAACACACGTATCACGATCAAGCTTCTTAAGATATTTGATACTTACAAAATCAATTTCAAAATTAACAAAAATGATGTAACAGATGAACAAAGAGACCATGCGCTTGACTTTGCCATGACTCAAATTATTCAAAATAAAAGAACTTTTTTAAACACCATTAGGAAACAAAATATACCTGTAATGCAGGACAGTGTTCACCATTTCATCACCCAGACGATATCCAACAGCACAATAAAGGTTTTTAAGCAGCATCACGAAACGCTCAACGGTTATCTGGATTTTGCAAGCAGTGCCATCACATCAGAAAAAAAATATATTGCCACGGCAGCGGCCTTAAAAAAAGTCATTGAAAATGAAAAAAGGATATTCAAATTACAAAATAATCAAACCGGAGAAACTATTGAACATATCGTCAAAACCGCATTGATCTCATTACTTCTTGCCCAGGAACTGGATGATTTCCAGGAGGACCACTATAAAACCCTGAGCATAATTTGCCTGGGCCATGATGGTGGAAAAGCTTTGATTCCTGAAGAAGTTATTTATAAAAAAGGGCGGTTGACCCAGCTGGAAAATGACATCATGAAAAGCCATGTGCTTTTATCCTACATATTGTCCTCCGGAAATCAGACAAATTTGAATTATGAAGCATTTGTTATGGCATTGCATCATATCAAGGAAGACAAGCAATCGCCCCAGAGTTACAGTATTGCAGAGGACACACACACCTCTTTTTATCAGTACCTCACAACCGAGGCCCAGACAAAACTGAACCAAATTTATTATTCAACTAAAAATTACTATAGGGTCATCAGCATTGCAGATACCTTTGAAGCGATATCTGCCGAAAGAGTATACAAAAAGGCATCTTCAATCGGCAAAACTCTGGAAATAATGATCAGTTGCAACAAAGACAGTGTTTGTTTTTATCCACCCTATTTATCGGCTTTTATCCGATTGATTCTTCAAACATTTTTACCCCAGAACATGATATTTAAAATTGATGCCGACCTGATGAACACCTATTATACAGCAGACAAATTAACCGCTGCTGAAGAGAAGTTTTACAAAAAAAATCACCGGGGAATTATAGCCAAAACATGTTCAAGTCTTAATCAGTCTTTGCAGTGTGTTATCTACAATTATCATACAAAAAACGTGGAACGCAAATTATCCATTCCCCCTATGTTTTTTTTAAGACATAAATATTTTAAATAGTGTTTTTATGCCTGGCATGCCTGTTTATGTGGATTTGGGTAAATATTAAAAAAATAAAAGTCATGCTGAGTTTGCATGCGTTCACCCTGTATGCCGCAGCGTTTTAATTGACATTCACAAGACAGTTTCCTATTGTTTGAAACAAATGATTTTAAGGACTAATGAAAGATTTGTTTCATGAAGAAAATTTTAAAAAAAACCGCTGTGGCTATTTGCCAGATCTTTGTGTTTTTTTTGTTTTTTGCCTGCTCCCCACCCCAGCAGTCCACTGTAATCCAGGAAAACAAAACCGGGATTACGGATACTGGGATCCTGATTGGATCTTCCCTTGCACTTGCCGGACATGCCGGGTATTTAGGGACCCAGATGCTTCAGGGTGCCATGTCTTACATCCGCCACATCAATGACAGCGGTGGAATTCTTGGCAGAAAAATCAACCTCATTGCCCTTGATGACTCTTATGATCCCACCCAGTGTTTGTACAATACCCAGCAATTGATTTTAGCAAAGCAGGTCTTTGCTCTTTTTTCCTATCTGGTCACACCTACCACTATGCGCATTATTCCGTTGATCAATGACGCAAAGATCCCCCTTGTCGGCATGTTCACCGGGGCCAATAGGTTGAGGCAGCCTGTTAACAGATACCTTATAAATATTCGGGCATCATACTATCAGGAGACCCGGGCGGCCGTGGATCTTCTTGTAAATAAAAAAAATATCGATAAAATCGCCGTGTTCTACCAATATGATGAATATGGATTCGACGGGCTGAGGGGAGCTGAAATAGCCTTGAAAAAGCATGGATTGATCCCCGTTGCAAAGGGATCTTATATCCGCGGTACTTTAGATGTAGAGGCAGGGCTTGAGAAAATCATGCAGTCCGATGCACAGGCCGTGGTCATGATCGGAACCTATGATCCTTGTGCTAAATTTATTCACCTTGCCAGGGCACGCGGGTATAACCCCATATTTCATAATGTATCTTTTGTGGGGTCCAAAGAGCTGGCCCGGCGACTGGGCCCGGCCGGTGAAGGTGTGATTGTCACCCAGGTGGTCCCGCCCCCGCATTCAGATATACAAACAGAGCCATTACCCGGGGTCAGACAATATTTATCACTTTTGAAACAATATTATCCGGACAGCAAACCCAGTTTTGTCGGGCTTGAAGGGTATCTCAATGCGCGGATACTGGTCGAAGGATTGAGAAGATCCGGGAAAAATATTACCCGGGAAAAATTTATCCAAGCCATTGAATCCATTAATAATTATGACCTAGGCATCCAAAATTTGTTGTCTTTTGGTAAAAATGATAACCAGGGGCTGGATAATGTCTACTATACCATCATTAAAAATGGTGAACTGGTATTGCTCAAATGAAATATTTCAGCGAATTATCATTAAAAAATAAGATCTTTGTCACCTGTCTTGGATTTGTCATTCTTGTTAGTATCCTGATTGGCCTTTTTACCCGATCTTTGTTGATTACAGGATTAACCGGGGAACTTAAAAAAAGAGGCGTGGGTATTGCCCAGAGCGTTGCAGACAGTTCAAGAGTTTTTATTCTGACAAAAAACAAGGCGGAACTCACTGCATTGGCATATGATGCCCGTTTGGGTAATCGAAAGGATATTGTAAAGTATCTAATCATCACCGATAACCAGGGCAACATCCTGTCACACACATTTACCACAGGATATCCTCCGATTATCGAACGTGTTGTTAAAGACACGAAAAACAGAAAAGATAAGATTATCAGCATTACGGTGAATCGCCACCGTGTTTTCCATGTTACGGTTCCTGTGAAAGAGGGAATCTATACCATAGGCTCCGTTCATATCGGCCTTGATCAACGTCATATTGATAAATTAATTTCCAACCTGCGACTGATCTTTTTAAGTTTCCTTTCAACGGTCAGTATCCTTTTTTTCTTTTTAAGCCACCGTTTAGCCCTACAAATCACCAAGCCTATTTCATCACTTATCCGTTATACCGATCAATTAACCAAAGGTAATTTTAATATTTTACCCAATGACGGAATTAATGAACCCCACCCTGCGTCCAATACAAATGACGATGAAATTTCAAAACTGACCAATTCGTTTATTAAAATGACCTCCGAATTAAAATCATCCACAAATCGGTTGACAAAATCCCAGGAAAAATACAGGTCCCTTTTTAAAAGCGGACCGAATCCGATCTTTGTTGTGAATAAGAAAACCTTTGAGATTTTAGATGCCAACCCCAATGCCACACATCTTTTCGGATTTAATAGAGATGAACTGGTTGGTATGGATCTTTTTAAACTTGCCAGCACAGAGGATGGACGTTTTCTGAATGATTATTCCGAAGGGGAGACCATGCTGACCCGTTCAAAGGTCAGGTTTGAAAAAAAAGACGGCAGGGTGTTGTTTGTAAACATCCATGCAAGTCCGTCTGAATATCGCAATAAAGATGTTATTATAGTTGCGGCAACGGATATTACAGAACTTGTTGAAAAAGATTCCCAGCTGATTCAAGCCAGCAAAATGACCAACCTTGAAAAAATGTCGGCAGGTATTGCCCATGAAATAAATCAACCTTTAAACGCCATAAAAATGGGCAGCGAATACCTGTCCATGATGAATCAAAGAAAACAAAAAATAGATGATAAAGATTATCAGATGGTCGTAACACAGATCAGCACCCAGGTCTCACGGGCTGCAGAAATTGTCGGCCGGTTAAAAAGTTTTTCAAGAAAAGCCGATTTTTCAAGGGAAGTCACGGATATCAATTTATGTATTCAATCGGTCAGCAAAATTATAGGTCGCCAGATTGCCTTGCAAAATATTGATCTTGTCCTTGACCTTGACAAAAACATTCCAAACATTTTAGCCCACAACAACAGAATGGAACAGGTCATTTTCAACCTGGTAACCAATGCCCGGGACGCGGTAAACGAAAGGATTGAAAAGTATCAGAATATCGAAAAAGGCAGGATCACCATTACAACCTTTTTTAATGGTCAAGATGTGGGTATCACCCTGTCGGATAATGGAACCGGCATTGCCCCGGATCAAAAAGAGCGTATTTTTGAATCTTTTTATACAACCAAAGAAATGGGAGAAGGCTTAGGGTTGGGTCTTCCAATCATCCACGGCATTGTCCGGGATTATAACGGAACGATCAGTGTCAGCAGTAAACCAGGGGCTGGTGCAAGTTTCAGGCTTTTATTTCCAGCCCACCAACCAGGAGGACCCGGAAAATCAGGAGAACAAAAAAAATGAAAATATTAGTCATTGATGATGAGAAACCTACACTGTCCATGTTCAATCTTTTTTTAACGGCATATGGGTATGATGTATCTGTTGCCCGGGACGGTGAAAAAGGCCTGGATATGTTTAAAGAAATATCACCGGATATTGTCTTTACCGATATCAAAATGCCGGGTATTGACGGACTTGAGGTGTTGCGCAGAATAAGGAATCAAGATACAGACACCCAGGTGATCATTATTACGGGCCATGGTGATATGGAAAAGGCGGTTGAAGCGCTTGATCTGGATGCCTCTGATTTCATAAACAAACCTGTGGAACGTAAGGCGCTGAACTCAGCACTTGCCAGGGCGGAAAAAAGGAGACAACTGCCCCGGAACATGCCGTTTGAATTCAGATCCTTACAGAAAAACGACTTTCTTCAAATTACTTTAACCGGAAAATTATCCGGTCAAAAGACGCCGGATCTTTTGAAAAAAATTCAAGAAAATGTGCAAGAAACCATAAACGAGGTACATATGATTACCGACGATGGATTTTCCATTACCCGTTCAGGAATTTCCGCCCTGATGACACTTATCCAGAAATTACGGCAAACCCATATTAAAATATCCATTGAGAACTTGTCCTATAATTATATCCGTGTATTCCAGATGGCCGGAATGGATAAGATCGCCACCCTTGTTGAAGAAGTTCTGCCCGACTAATCAGGAAATTGTTTTATGGACATATCCTTTAATCCACCACATATTTATGACGCGGTTTTGCGGCAACGGCTTTTTTCTTTATTTGATGAAAACACACATACACAAAACATCCTGGTGATGGGCCAGGCAGCCCAGGGCAAATCAACACTTGTTGCCTCCTATTTAAAGAATAAAAAACATTCAATTTTGTGGTTTCAATTGTCCGGCCAGGACGATAAGCACACCATTTTATATGAAAAACTGGCCCTGGGGCTGGCAATGGTTAATGATGCCCCGGACAAATCGGGTATATCCGTTATATCACATGCTTCCGGAGGACCGGGCACAGCAGAAACCATGTTGATTCCCAGAAGCACATTGGGCGCGCAAAAAGGAGAACTAAGACATTTTGAAGCGTTATCCGTCTTTTTAACAGAATTAGAAACACCCGTCACCATAGTCTTTGATAATCTGCAAACAATTGATGAATCTTCTTCCGGGTTTTTACTGATTAAAAATTTAGTTGACCTGAAGTTTGAAAAATTAAAATTAATACTTGTGTCAAGAACCCTGCCGGCATTTGATCTTGCACGACTTAAAATGGACCGCCATCTTTTCATCGTTGATAATGAAACCCTGGCATTTACTCTGGATGAAACCCGGACCTACTTTGCAGAAAAAAGCACGGCTTGTTCCATTGATATTGAAAAAACACATCAAATCACCGAAGGCTGGGCCGGCGGTCTCACCCTGGTGTCGGAATCCATACGGCACTTTAAAGATCGCCCCCATTTACCGGATAAGCTTTCTGCGGAAGTGTTTGACTTTTTTTCACAGGAAATCTACAGCCGCCTTGATGAATCCACCCGGGATTTTTTAATAACGATATCCGTTCTCGAAACAATTGAACTCGGGGCGGTGAATCATCTTGTTGGCAGGCCCGACGGAATAAAAATCTTGAAAAATCTTGAAAAAAGAAACCTTTTCATTCAAAGACTCGATTCCGGATTTCACACAGGATCTCCCAAATTTCAATTTCATGATCTGTTTAGAAATTTTCTTTTACAGGATTTACGTACTCAAAAAGGCGAAAATGGAGTTAAAACACTGAACTATAAAGCAGGTCAATTTTTCTGGAATAAAAAAAATCACCAACAAGCCGTCACTTATTTCATCCATGCCCAATCTTTTTTAGATATCGTCCGTATTATCAGGGTAAAGGGGACAGACTATATTATCAAAGGAAAGATGGCAGAGCCGGAAAGATGGATCAGTCATCTGCCCAAATCTTTAATCGCCAATGATCCATGGCTTCTTTTTTTCCAAACCATGACCCAGCGTATTAAAGGCGGGAAAAAAAACATAACCCAGTTGCAAAAAGCATTTACCCTTTTTGAACAGAGCAATGAAGATCGCGGCGTATTGCTTTGCATAGGTTTTTTGATTGAAGCTTCCGTTTTTATCCGACTGCCCTCACCCAAGATTCTTGAATGGATCGGCAAAGGGGAAAAGATGCTGAAAAAGGTACAGGCAAGCCATCGCTATCCCTGGGCAAGGGCCTTGCTGTGGCAGCAGATCGGCTTGGGATATATTGCAGGCGACGGCAATATTCCCAAAGGGATCTCTGCGTGTAAAAATGCCATCCTTTTAGGAAACCAGATCCATAATCAGGAATTAATCATCAATGCATCCATCATCATGACCTTTGGCCATGTCCAGGCAGGCGATTTCGCCCGGGCAAGAAAGATGCTCACAAAAATAGAACATATGACGTATTCAGGCCGGCATCCTGAATATCGTGCGCTTAAGGGTATCGTCGATATAGACTTAGCCTTAAAAAACGGTGATTTTCACATCGCAGAAAATCTGCTTGGCCGATCTGAAAAAGATATAGAAAAATTCGGATTGATTTTTCTATACCCGGCCTTTGTGGAAGAAAAGGCATATCATCTGGTTTACACATCCCGCTATGATGAGGCAAGACAGATGGCTGATCACTTGAACGATTTTTCCATTCTTGAGGGTAATGATTTTTACAGCGGCATTTCCCATCGTATTAAAGCCCTGACCGATCTGTACCAAAGACATTATAAATCTTCTTTAAATCAGATTAAACAGGCGGTAACTAAACTGGATAAAGCCAAAAAAGGAGATATCCATCACTTTTTGGCCATTCAATTAAAAGGCATCATTCTCTTTTCAAACACACACTATCAAAAGGCCGCAAAAACACTTTTACCGGCCCTTAACTATTTTCGAAAAATTTCCTCTGACCTGTCGGCATCTGAAACAGCGATAGCATTGGGGTTAATTTTCTGGGCCCGGGGAAAAGAAAAACAAGGGTTTGAATACTTGAGCAAGGGGTTTGAAAAAATCTGCCAGAAAAAATATACCTTTTTTCCTTTGCTCGATAACCAGATGATAGCCCGGGCAATATTGCAATTTGCTGCCAAAGGCCTGCCAGGCACAATGAACAACCATATCCTGTCTTTGATATCACAATGTGGTGCTCAACCGGTTTTTGATCAAATGAATAAAATAATGTATGGGTTAAAAAAAAATGAGAAATTAAAAGTTAAAGAAAAGTTTCGGCCTTTGTATAAAAAACTGCTGCCCAAAATACAAATACTGTCCCTGGGGCAATTTTCGGTTCAAATCCGGAATCAAGATCAACACCGAACGATTCTTGCAGAGAGATCAAGACCTGTCCTGCTTTTAAAATCAATTGTACTCCATGGTGCCAGAGATATACCCAAAGAAATTTTGATAGACAATTTATGGCCCGACGCAGATGCAGAATCCGGCGAAAAAAACTTTAAAATAAATCTTTTTCGCCTGCGAAAAACCATTGAGCCTGAATATGAAAAAGAATTCGGCTATTCATATATCGTCCAAAAATCAGGATTGATCTCCCTTGATCCGGAACTTATCCATATTGATGTTGACGCATTCATGGCGATAAGTAACAACGCTTTTAAAAAAGAAAAGGACAGCCTGTTTGAACCGGCCCTTGAGCTTTATGACCAGGCCATTCAACTCTATAAAGGTGACTATTTTGCTGAAGAACCCTATATGGAATGGATACTTCGAAAAAGAGACCTTTTCCGGGCGCAATTTATGGAAATTCTGCAAAAAAAAGCAATGCTTCATGAAGAATTAGACCAGATAACCCAGGCCATTGATGCATGGAGAACCCTGTTGCAGACAGATCCCTGTTTTGAAACAGCCTATCAGAACCTGATGATTTTATATGCAGACTCGGGCCAGAAAAACATGGCACAGGACATGTTTGAGGATTGCAAAACTTTTTTAGATAAAGAGTTAGGTGCCAAGCCAGACAGTCAAACAATGCAGATTTATGACAGAATTCGCCTTTATATGAAATAATATTCAAAATCAGTCTAATGTTTCATGTTTTGTCAAAACCTTTGGTTTTTTACGCAATTGCTTGCAGCTTAAGCTGCGCATGGCCGTTATACAAAGATAGCTTTTTATTTGTTAAATACAAAATTTTCATGTAAAGTTATACCTACGAATCAATGATCAAATAAAAAAAATGCGCTTTGCCAGAGGATGAAAGGACAATGAAATTTCATCGTACAGCCATTGCTTTGGTTTCTTTAATAATCATCCAGTTAATCTTTTTTTTGGCAGTTATTGTGGGAGAACGCCAACGACGTCTTGAGGTGGCACTATTAACCGCCTCAAATATGGCAACCGTTACAGCCTCGGCCACCGAAGATTTCTTTGGCCGATATTTGTCGATTTTTAATGCTTTGAAAAGTATTGACCACATAACCAGGCAGGAGAAAATACCTTCAAACAAGATTTTGCAGCGCCTTAATAATAAATATCCCGAAATTGTTAATTTTGCAGCCGTAAAACAGGATGGATATTTTTTTGCTTCCGGCAAACCCATGCCCGAGGGTGACCTGCCGAATATAAAGCATCTTGGATTTTTCCAACAAATTTTTTCCGGGCAAAAACGTGTTATTATGCAACCCCATCCAGGACCTATCAGCAAGCAAATTGTAACAGGAATTGTGGTTCCACTGGAAGATGGAAAAGGGAAGATCAATGGGCTTATCGGTGTGTCTATAAAATTTTCAGCCCTCATAAACCGCTGGGAAAATATTTTTCGAGATTCAAACATTATGCTGATTGTGCATGATGGAAAGGGAGTCGGACATTTTGTCTCCCCTGGTCTAAAAACCGTGGAAAATGATTTTTTAAATACAGCCCTCTCCAACAATTTTCAAACAATACAATTAGACAAGACAATTTATGTTTTATTTACAACTATATATCCGGATAGTGGCTGGAAATTTACAGTCTTTGTTCCCGCACATAGTAACTTAATAAATCTGCTTACGTCACGAAAAGATTTGATATTCTTATTTTTGTTGATGATAATAACCATTAACATTCTTGGAATCTGGTTTTACCAACAGCGGCAATGGGCATTAACTTTGACACGAGAGCAAAAAAAGCTTCAACAGAGTGAGGAAAGATTTCGCTCTGTGGCTGAAACTGCGGTGGATGCCATTATATCTATTGACAGCCATGGGAAAATATTTTTTTGGAATAAAGCGGCTCAATTTCATTTCGGCTATTCCAAGGATGAACTGCTTGGCAAGTCGGTAAGCCTTATCGTCCCGGATAAATTTAAAAAAGCCCATCAGGATGGATTGAAACGAATGCTTACTGCAAAGACACCAAAAATTATCGGCAAAACAGTTGAGGTTTTGGGCCTTAAAAAAGATAATACCCAATTTCCTATTGAGCTTTCACTGGCCATGTGGAAGGCCAATGGAGTTCTTTTTTTTACCGCCATAATCCGTGATATTTCAAACCGTAAAAGAATTGAGAATGCCTTAAAAGAAAATGAACAAAAATACAGGTCTATATTTGAAAATTCTCCGGTGGCAATTGTACATTTTGATAAATTTGGGGTTATAACTGCATGTAATCAAAATTTTTGTGAAATTTTGGGCAGTTCCCAAAATAAAATCATTGGTTTAAATACGATGAAATCCCTAAAAAATGAAATGATGATAAATTCCATCTCAAAAGCATTGTCCGGCCATAAAAGCTATTATGAAGGTGAATACTTGTCCGTTATTAAAGGCGCTCCAACACCGGTTCGTGCCATATATGCTCCAATTATCTCTGAGGATCGTGAAGTAACAGGTGCGATGGGCATACTCGAAAATATTACGGAACAACTATCTGCAGAACAAGAAAAAACAGAGCTTGAATCCCAGCTTCGCCAACTTCAAAAGGTTGAGGCCATTGGTGCATTAGCCGGGGGGATAGCCCATGATTTTAATAATATTCTTTTTCCGATATTGGGTTATGCTGAAATACTGGTTGATGACCTCCCTGAGGACAGTCCTTATTTGGAAAGTATTAATGAAATATTAATCGGAGCAAAAAGGGCAAAAGGTCTTGTGGAACAAATACTAACATTCAGCCGCCAGGCAGATCATAACGTAAGCCCCCTTAAACCAGGTTTAATTATTAAAGAAGTTATAAAACTCATACGATCCACAATCCCCGCAACTATAAAAATCGAACAATATATTGATCCCCATTGCTTGATGATCCTTGCTGATGCAACACAGATCCATCAGGTTGCCATGAATTTAATTACCAATGCTTACCAGGCTATGCAAAATTCAGGAGGGACATTAACAATCAAGCTTCAAAATATAGCGGATATGGATCAAATTGATGAAAAATCCAAAGATAGTGAGAAGGCTTTTGTCTGGCTTTCTGTTAGTGATACAGGAGATGGTATGAATAGTATCACTTTAGAAAAAATCTTTGATCCATATTTCACAACAAAACCCAAAGGAGAAGGAACAGGTTTAGGTCTGTCTGTTATCCATGGGATTATAAAAAATTACGGTGGGCAGATAATTGTGAAGAGTACCCCTGGTGAGGGCAGTACTTTTGATGTATATATTCCTGCTATCCAACAAAAAACTATATTTGAATCAAAGATAGAAAATTTTATAAATACCAAAGGAAATGAAAATATTTTATTGGTAGATGATGAACATCAGATTTTACGACTTGAAAAGATGATACTTGAGCGGAGCGGATATAAAGTAGAGATACAAGATAAAAGCATGAGAGCCTTTGAGCTTGTAAAAGCTGATCCTGACAAATTTGATTTAATGGTTACTGATATGACAATGCCGGATATGACAGGAGATGTTCTTGCCCAAAAGGTTATGGATATCATACCCAATTTCCCCGTAATTGTTTGCACCGGTTTCAGTGATAGAATAAGCCCGGAGAAAGCTGTATCTATTGGAATAAAAGGGCTGCTTTATAAGCCTATTATCAAATCGGAATTTATCAAAATGGTACGATCTGTTTTGGATAAGGAAAAACTATGTTGAGTTTATAAATTCTCCGATATGATTTGTTACCAATTAAGGCAAGAGATAATAAATTAAGAACTTGAAGTTAATTCAATTTATTGGATATAAGAAATATGCCTAAAGTTTTAATCATAGATGATGACGAACAGATCTGTAAGATTTTATCTAAAATTTTCCGTGGAATGGATTACGATTCATCCTATCAACTGACACTAAAAGAGGGATTGAATGAAATATCCTCTGATGATGTGGATGTTCTTTTCCTGGATGTAAATCTCCCTGATGGTAATGGACTGGAAGCTATCGAAATTATAAAACGACAGGCATCGGCTCCTGAAATAATTATTATCACGGCTGATGAAGATGTGGACGGTGCAGAACTTGCCATGCGGTCCAAGGCCTGGGATTATATTTCAAAAAGAGGGTCTTATAAAAATTTCAAATTCGCTCTGGACAGAGCATATGAATATCGCAAACAAAAACAGTCTAAAATCAAAGAAAAAAGTATTCAAAGACGAGCCACCATCGGTGAAAGCCGACTGATATCAAGATGTCTTGATAAAGTTTCAAGAGCGGCAAACAATGACCTTCCCATCTTGATCACAGGCGAAACCGGAACCGGTAAAGAACTTTTCTCAAGAGCCATTCACAACAACAGCAAGCAGTCTCAATTTGAGTTTGTGGTTGTTGACTGCACATCGCTGCCTGAGCATTTGGTTGAAAGTACACTCTTTGGTCATACAAAAGGAGCATTCACAGGTGCAGATTCTGATAAAACAGGATTATTGAAAATGGCGGACAAAGGGACCCTGTTTCTTGATGAAGTGGGGGAGCTTCCCTTGAGTGTTCAGAAAAAATTTCTCAGAGCTCTTCAGGAAAAGCAATTCAGACCCGTTGGCAGCAAAAAAGAAGTTAGAAGTGACTTCAGGCTGATCTGTGCAACCCATCGTGACTTAACTGATATGATAAAAAAAAATCAATTCAGAGAAGACCTTTTTTTCCGAATGTTTTCAATGAATATTCATTTACCGCCTTTAAAGGATCGTGAAAGTGATATAGAAGCTCTTGCATTGCATCGACTTTCGGCCCAAAAAGACCTTACGAGAAAAAATCCCTGCACAATGTCTCCTGAATTTTTAGAAGAACTTCAAATGTATGAATGGCCGGGAAACGTCAGAGAACTTATTAATACCATGTACCTGGTTAGCAGCGATGCAGGTGACGGCAGCACTCTTTTTCCACATCATCTCCCCGGGCATATTCGAGCATTTAACATTAGAAATAAATTTAATACTCTAAATGGTAATGATACATCAGCAAAGATAGCTTACTCAAAAGAAAAAACTGCAGGTAATAAACACAAATTTAAAGCGCATATGGAAAAAACAAAATATGAGTACTTAAGTGATCTGTTATCTATTACAAAAGGCAACATAAAAGAAGCCTGCAGGGTATCCGGCCTTTCAAAAAGTCAACTCTACCGTTTTATGCGACAGAACAATTTAAAAAACATTTAAGTCGAGCCCCTTGCAGAAATACCGGTGAATGGCTCTTGCTCACTATATACCGCAGGTCATGATTGTTACAATACGATATATAGTGGGATCAAGCCATAATATATTTTATCTGCAAGAGCCTCAGTCGTTTACCATTTTTGCAACTTTCCCTTTTCTGGCACAAACACACAAATCCCTGAGATTATTTTATAAATTAAGTAAGTTAGAGAATTGAAGAACCAAATCCATTCCCAATTCTAATAGTTCTGTCATAAATTCACTTAAACACAACTTTGTATAACTATCTGAAATACAGGCATTTTTTCAATTCCTAATACTTGGCATACAACTTGTACTAATGAAATATGAAACATAAGAGGCTCATCAATAAAATCTTTAATTGTGTAAGGGAAAAAGAATAATGAATCTTATACTTTTTATACACCAGGACTCTTCGAAAAAAGGAACAACCCTCAAAAAGATTATAGATCAAACCTTTACAGGGATTGAAATACAAACTCTTCAGACTTTTAATACATTCAAAGCAAGGTTAAAGCAGGCTTCTAATTATAATAAAGAAATTTTTGTTTTGTTTGCAGACTCTAAAAAACGATTAAATGACTTAAAAGGCCTGATTGATTTGTTGGACAACAAACGTTTAATATTAATTCTCCCTGATGATTCAAAAGCCACAATGTCTACTGTTCACAGGTTTTTCCCAAGATATTTTACGTATGTAACCGACACCTATACGGACCTATGTGATGTGATAAGCAAGATGATTAATCCAAAAAATATAAACAATATCTAAGGATCGGCTCCAAAATTAGTTGATCTTTTGTTTTCATAATACCCAGTCTTTTAAGGGACTTTGGAAACAATTTAGATCAAGTTATTTTGTAACGATTCCTAATTTAAAAAGGAGGATCATTAAATGAAAAAAGAAACAACAACTATTAATCAGGCGGTGCAACACATTACAGCCAGGCAAGGGAAATATTTGACATTTTCTCTTGTAGATGAAGAGTATGGAATCGGGATTATACAAATAAAAGAGATCATCGGAATGATGCCTATTACATCGGTGCCCCGAACACCGGAGTTTGTTAAGGGTGTAATTAATCTAAGAGGGAAGGTGATTCCAGTCATCGACCTCCGCTTAAGATTTGATATGGAACCATCAGATTACACTGAGCGAACCTGTATTATTGTGGTTGAAATTGAAGGAAAGGACAATACGGTTATCATCGGTATTGTGGTTGATTCTGTTTCAGAAGTTTTAAACATTAATGAACAGGATATAGAACAAGCCCCGTCATTCGGCACCAAACTTAACACAAATTATATCCTTGGCATGGCCAAGACAGAAGGCGGAATAAAAATTTTATTGGATATAGACAGTGTCCTGACTTCAGATGAAATCAGCGTGATTGAAAAAACTGTTTAAAAAAAATTAAATTAAAGGAGAACTCACCATGTCAATCAAAAGTATGTTTATCGCAATATTTTCATCGTTTGTCCTTTTGCTTGTAGTACTTGCATTTATTTCTGTACTTATGCTTAGAGAGCAGTCAGCACTCAATGAGAGTCAACAGGTAAGATATCAATCCTATCAGGCAGCTGATGAACTGCGGCAAAGTTCCATGGATTTAACCCGCCTGGCACGAACCTATGTGTCAACAGGAGACAGTAAGTATGAAGACCTTTACTGGGAAGTATTAGATATAAGAGGCGGGAAAAAAGCCAGACCTGATGGAAGAACCATTGCCCTTAATCAAATCATGAAAGATCTGGGGTTTTCAGATGCCGAGTTTGCAAAAATTACTGAAGCGGGAAAAAACTCAGATGGACTGGTGTGGACGGAAACCATTGCCATGAATGCTGTAAAAGGTCTCTTTCATGACAACAACAAAGAATTTACCATTAAAAAAGATCCGGATTTCAAGTTGGCCAGAGAACTCATGTTTAATGATGAATATCATCAATTTGTCGTTGAAATCATGGCACCTATCAATGATTTTTTTAAACTGCTTGACCAAAGGACCGGCGCAGAGGTAGCAGAATATGTTGCTCAAAGCAACCGGTACCTCTGGTATGCATTGTCTGTCATTGCACTGCTAATCATAATCTCTATTTTATCTTATTTTCTGATTTATAAAAAGATCAGCGTTCCTGTCAGTGCCCTTGTCGGAGAGGTTAAATTAATTGGAGAAGGTGATTTGACAAGACAGATTCATTCCGATGCCAAGGATGAAATCGGCGAACTGTCAAGAACTGTTGATGCCATGAGAAAAAAAATGGGGCAAACGGTTGGAGAATCCATGAGTATTGCTCAAGTTCTTGCTGAAGCATCTTCTGAACAGGCAGCATCGGGTGAAGAGACATCATCTTCCCTTGAAGAAATGTCCTCCATGACAAAACAAAATTCTGATAATGCAAATAATGCAAACAGCTTAATGCAGGAAGCCAATCAGGTTATTGTCTCTGCCAACAATTCCATGGAAGACCTAACCAGCTCCATGGGAGAAATCTCAAAGGCCAGTGAAGAAACCCAGAAGATCGTAAAAACAATTGATGAAATAGCATTTCAGACAAACCTTCTGGCACTGAATGCCGCAGTTGAAGCAGCAAGGGCCGGAGAAGCCGGTGCAGGTTTTGCCGTGGTAGCCGATGAAGTCAGGAACCTTGCCATGCGGGCTGCGGATGCGGCCAAGAGTACAGCAGGACTTATAGAAGGTACAGTAAAGAAAATCAAATCCGGTGTTGACCTGGTTGAGACCACCAATAAAGGCTTTGCAAAGGTAGCCGACAGTTCAGGCAAAGTAGGTGATCTGCTCGGAGAAATTGCAGCCGCATCCAAGGAGCAGGCCCAGGGTATTGAGCAAATAAATATTGCTGTTACACAGATGGATAAGGTCACTCAGCAAAATGCTGCAGGGTCAGAAGAATTAAGTTCAATCATGAGTTCATTTCAAACCGAATCAACCAGGATATCTGGAAGATCTTTAAAGTCTACGGGCAATTCTTATAGAAATAATACGACTGTAACACTTACTGAAAAGACCTCCGAAGTGAGACCGGATCAAGTAATTCCTTTTGATGAAAAGGAAAGTTTTAAAGATTTTTAATCCGATTTTTTCTTTTCCATATTAATGCTTTCAGGCAGTTACGGTTTGAAGGTAAACGCAAAATTAAAATTTTGCAAAACGAAGTTTTTTAAGGTATCTTAATTAGTGGCTGGGCGAAAAGCTGCCCATATGCAAGGCGCAAGAAATGCTGAAACCGGAGTGTACTACTGTACATGAGGATTTGAGGATTTTGCAGCAACCAGGCAGATGGGTGAGTTTTCGTTCAAACACTAAATTATAATACTTCTAAAAAATTTAAAATTATATCCGGCTCATAAATTTGATGATTAAAAAAACTATATTTTCGATCCTGATAATCTATGTTTTCGCCCTTGTTTTACCTTTGAATAACTTTTTCAATAAATCAGTACACGCAGACAACAACAAAAACCGGGTTTTTACTGGTCTTTCAAATAAAGACAATCTGCAATTTAGTGAAAAAGAAAAGCAATGGATCAAAGATCACCCCGTTGTTCGTGCCAGAATTGGGACCGCCCCGCCATTACATTTTTTTGAAGGATCACCCAAGGGTATTTCAGTGGATTATCTGAACCTGATAGCCGGGCATGCAGGATTTCAGGTCAAATATATTACAGGCATCCCCTGGTCAAAAGCTATAGATTCCATCAAGAACCATGAAAAAATAGATTTGATTCTTACTGCTAAAATCACAGAAGAACGCAAAAAATTTATCTCTTTCACTGATAATTATCTTATTATCCCCTTGGTAATTTTTACAAGAAATGAAATTGGATTTATCAGTGGCATAGAAGATTTAAAACATAAAACTGTTTCTGTTGAACGTGGATATGTTCTACATTCTCAATTGATGGATCAGTTTCCGGAAATTGACCTTCATGTAGTTGAAAAACCCATAGAGGCTATCAAAGCCGTTGCAACAGGAAAAGCAGATGCATATATTGGGAATTTAACAATAACAACCTACATCATCAGGCAAAACAATCTTAATAACCTGAAAATAGCCGCACCGACTCCGTTTGATAATCACAATCAGGCAATGGCCATTAGAGATGATTGGCCACAATTGGCAAGCATCATTAATAAAAGTTTCAAAAGTTTGACTCCGGAAGAACATGAAGCGATTAAAAATCGCTGGATGAAGGTTCGGTATGAATATGGGGTCACTAAGTTCGATCTTGTAAAATGGATTCTTATTTTCGGTATTTTTTCGATGATAATTATTGGGATTATCATGTTCTGGAACCGTAGACTTAAAAAAGAAATTATACAGCGAGAAAAAAGCGAGAAGACTCTGTTAGAAAACGAAATCTTCATAAAATCGGTGATGGACAATCTTCCAATTGGAATTGCAGTTAACTCAGTTGATCCTACTGTGGATTTTAGCTATATGAATGACAACTTTCCAAAATACTACCGGACAACAAGACAAAAACTTGCTGACCCGGATATTTTTTGGGAGTCAGTTTATGAAGACCCTGTATTCAGAGAACAAATTAAAAATAAAATATTAAATGATTGCGCCACCGATAACCCAAAAAATATGTATTGGCCGGATGTGCCTATTACACGAAAAGGGGATGGGACTTCTTACGTATCGGCAAGGAATATACCCATCCCTGATAAACAATTGATGATATCCACCGTTTGGGATGTCACCCATCGCAAGCATGTTGAGGAAGCACTTAAAGAGAATGAAAGAAAGTATAAAATGCTCATCGAGAATCTACCTCAAAAAATATTTTATAAAGACAAGAATTCAGTCTATGTGACCTGTAACAAAAATTTTGCAAATGATTTAAAAATTAAACCGGAAGAAATTACAGGAAAAACCGACAACGATTTTTTCACTAAGAAACTGGCCGGAAAATACAGGCTTGATGACAAGAGAATTATCGAATCCGGAGGAACCGAAGAAATTGAAGAAGAGTATGTTTTAGATAACAAAAGCTATATTGTTCAGACGGTAAAAACAGCTGTCCCGGATAATAAAGGGAATGTGGTCGGATTGCTGGGGATTTTTTGGGATATCACTAAACACAGACAACTTGAAGGACAACTCCAGCAGGCTCAAAAGATGGAAGCCATTGGAACTCTGGCAGGGGGGATCGCCCACGATTTTAATAATATTCTTTTTCCTTTAATGGGCTATGCTGAAATGCTTAAAGAAGACCTTCCCCAAGACAGTCCACATCAAAAAAGCATTGCAGAAATTTTTCAGGCGGCTTTACGAGCCAAAGAACTTGTTAAACAGATTCTTGCATTCAGTCGCCAGGGAGATCGTAAGCTTAAGGCTGTCAAGCTGCAATCTGTACTGAAAGAAGCCTTGAAGTTACTCGGATCTTCAATTCCAAAAACAATAGATATCCAAACAGATATAGATTGTGATTGTGGATTGGTGATTGCAGATCCCACCCAGATTCACCAGATTATTATGAATCTTGCTACAAACGCATTCCATGCGATGCAGAAATCAGGAGGGCAATTAAAAATTATCCTTACCCAAACTCTAATTGAATCAAACCAAATGGTGTTTACTGATTTAATCCCCGGCAAATATGCATTGCTAAAAGTCATGGACACGGGTACTGGTATTGAAAAAAATGTAATTGATAAAATTTTTGACCCCTACTTCACGACCAAGCCAAAAGATAAAGGCACTGGATTAGGACTTTCAGTAGTGAAAGGCATTGCCAAAAGTTGCAATGGTGATATCCACGTTTATAGCGAGCCTGGAAAAGGGACCGAAATTCATGTTTACTTACCAATAATGAAAAAAAGTTCAGACAATGGCAAATCTGATCCGGTGCAGCCGATTCAAGGAGGAACGGAAAGAATAATTCTGGTGGATGACGAAGAAAGCATTATCAAAATGGAAAAAAAAATGCTTAAACGATTAGGATATCATGTAACATCCAGAACCGTCAGCAGCAAAGCACTTGAAATATTCAAAGCAAATCCGGATAATTTTGATCTGATTATCACGGATATGACAATGCCCGGGATGACTGGTGTTCAACTTGCCAATGAAATCAGAGATGTAAGAAAAGATATTCCTGTAATTATCTGCTCGGGTTTCAGTGATCAAATCAACGAAAAAAACAGCAAGGAGTTTGGCATACAAGGCTATATCGCTAAACCGGTCATAAAAAGAGAACTTGCCAAAACGATCAGAGATATTTTAGACAACTTGAATGGTTAAAGACAGATACTGCCTGCATATCCCTTTTCCTTTGCTTTCAAATCCAGATGCAGTGTTGAAATCAATTCAAGGCCGGGATAAAAATATCGGTTTATCTGCCTTAAATCAACTACCTTGATATAGTTGCCGCAGGAGTCACAAAGATTTACCCGGTACTCTTTTTCATCGTCACTGTAAAAATAATGTTGTTTATCCGGATCAAAATTCCCACAAAACGAACACCCCATTCTCTTGATGGACCATTGATGGCTGCAAAAGCAGCATTTCAGATATCGTTTCCCATCCTCATCCAAAAAAGCCAGATCCGGCTGACTGCCACAGATGGGACAATATCCATGGTTATAAAGCGCATCTTTTTCAAGATATAATGCAAGCTGCCGGGCGCAGGCTGCAATGCTGGGTGCCATACTCAGATAACCGAACAATATCAGCTTGGGAACTTGTATATTAATCTTTTTGGCCAGTGTTTTCAATGCTGATTCTCTATTTTCCAATATGGCCGGAAACAATTGTTCAGGATCAAATACACCCTTTTTTATGGCTCCTTTAATGTGTCGGGCATCTTTGGACATATCTGTTTCAAGCGATAGTGCCAGATCACAAAGAGTTCCCATCAATTTTGCTGCAGATGCATTATCCACCTGGAACTGAGCAATCTCTATCAAGGGCATATCGCTGCCTTTTTTTAATATTAAAAGGTCATCCTCAATCACCACATAAGACAATATAATTTCTTGTCTGCTTTGTTCCTGGGCTTCAAAAACCTGTGCATAAAATCCTAAAAGATCCCGGTAAGAGGGCCTGTTCTTTTTGATCAGATCAGCACTCTTTTTTAATTGCTCAATTGTACTCATTCTCTATCCTTTAAATAAAATCCGGTAAAAGCAGCCCGGGAGATTTTTTAAAATTTCCCGGGCTGCACTTTTTATTGGTTTACCCAGCCACTATCCGACCCGCATCATCCTGGCGAAAGGCCCCAGCATCTTGCGCATGGCGACACTTCGACTGACACCGCCTCTATCCAATCCTGCAACGGCATAATCCCAATATTGCGTTGGCTCAAACCCCACAAGATAGATAATGTTGACCGTATCCGGATCAAGAAGCCTGGCTTTGGGAAACCGCAGCTTAACCTTTTTCAATCTTTTTTTGGCAATTGAAAGAATCTTTTTTCTATCACCAAAGGTCATGGCCCCTGTGGGGCAAGCTGTCACACAGGCAGGTTTGAGTCCATTATGTATCCTGTCATTGCACATATCGCACTTTGCAAGTACGCCGCCTGCCCCTTTTTTTGGAATATTGTAAGGGCATGATCCTATGATTTCATCTGCATCCAGGGACTTTGTATTTTTTGTATACAAAATTGCATTGGTTGCCAAATCCTTATAAATAGCAGTCTCATCATACGCTGTTTCAAGACAGGGTGCATCTTCACAATGGCGGCACTGGTCAGGGAAAAACAGCCATTGAAGGCGATCGTTTATTTGAGTTTCCGTCATTCGAACCAGTTTATATGTTATAAATGACAAATCCTGCGGATTTTGATAGCTCCCCATATTTTTAGTTTTTTCTGCGGGCAGGTCATGCCACTGTTTACAAGCCACCTGGCAGCCTCTGCACGCGGTACAAATCGTTGTATCGATCAATATTGATTTAGACATATTGTCATCACCTCCTTTAAAGCTTTCTCACATTGACCTGAAAGGCCTTGGTTTCTGGAATCCTGGTGTTTGGGTCACCTGCCGGAGGAGTCAAAAGATTTGCACTTTCTTCTGTTCCGGTGGTTGGCCAACGCCATCCATAATGCCATGGTACACCTACCTGGTGAACGGTATTACCATCAATATTAAACGGCTTGAATCGTTTGGTAACCATGGCGGTGCATTCAAGAGACGCCCGTGCACTTTCAACCATTACCCGTTCCCCGTTTTTAATCCCCCGAATTTTGGCAAGCTCTTCACTCATTTCCACAAACACGTTGGGCTGCATCTCCATAAGCCACCCCTGGGGCCGTGTCATCAGACCTGTCTGCCAGTGTTCTGAAACACGATAGGTGGTGCCGACAAACGGGAATTTCGGGTCACCCGAGGCGTATGCATCGGCCTTAGTACTGTAAACAACAGCAGTCGGGTTCACCATTTGTGAACTAAAAGCATTATTTTTTATTGGACTTTCAAGGGGCTCGTAATGCTCGGGGAATGGGCCGTCTGCACGTCCGGGGCCAAATATTTGAGCATGTCCATGCTTACGCATAATAAAGGGATGTTTGGTGTCGGTGCGTTTGCTTCCGTCCGGATTTTCCATTGGATACCATCCGCCATCCGGCACATCTCCGATCCATTTTTTGGATACATACTTGCCGTCTTTTTCTTGTCCGGCAAACTTGATGACCCAGTCTTTTTTATCCCAGGGACGGCCTTTAGGGTCCACCGATGCACGGTTATAAATAATCCTGCGGTTCACAGGCCAGCACCATGCAAATTCAGGATAGAGCCCGATCTTATTTGGCGCATCCTTTTGACTTTTCCTGGCGGACATATTGCCTTTCTCGGTATAGGAGTTGCAATACAGCCAGTTGCCCGAAGAGGTTGACCCATCGGCCTGCAACCATGCAAAACTGGGAACCAGAGTTCCTTTTTTACACATTTTGCCTTTAACGGTTACATCCTTGGTAAAGTATCCGTTAATCTCTTTGGCAGCCTTATGGGGATCATACTCTCCATGGGTTTCATAATCCCATTTAAGATTAACAATGGGGTCTTTGAATACACCACCCGAGGTTTTGTATTCTTCCATGATTTTTTTACCCAAACGCAGGATGATATCACCATCCGGCAGACTGTTGCCCATGGGTTTGGGGCCTTGATACCGCCATTGCATCCAGCGACCTGAGTTGGTAACACTGCCTTCTTTTTCAACACAGACTGCTGCCGGCAGCATAAACACTTCGGTTTTAATTTTGGAAGAATCCGTACCCGGCCCCTTCCAGAATGATCCGGTCTCATTATCAAAGAGATTAACATTGACCATCCAGTCCAGATTTTCCATGGCCTTTCTGATCTTTGATGCATTTGATCCGGAACAGGCTGGATTCTGACCCCAGGCAAAAAACCCTTCAACATCGCCTTTATACATGGCATCAAATATATCAAACCAGGAATACCCTGTTCCATCATCCACCTTGGGCTGCCAGTTATAGCCAAACTGATTTGCCCGGTTGGCATTTTCACCAAAAAAAGATTTTAAAAGACTGACCGAGTATTTTGGATAGTTGCTCCACCAGTTGGCAGACAGGGGATCATCGCTTTTCGGTGTCCATTTTGCATTGTATGCCTCAAGGCTTTCATTGGAAGATCTCGGGGTTTTCAAATATCCCGGCCAGATATGCCATAGCAGACAATGATCGGTTGATCCCTGGACATTGGATTCCCCTCTCAATGCATTTACACCGCCACCTGCAACGCCCATGTTGCCAAGCAACTGCTGGATCACGGCCATGGCCCGAATAATCTGGGTCCCTGTGGTATGCTGGGTCCATCCCATGGCATACATGATGGTGCCCGCCTTGCCCTTGGCACCGCTTGCTGCAAATGTTTTATAAACTTCCAGCAGGTCAGTTTTCGGTGTCCCTGTTACCTTTGAAACCGTATCAAGATCATAACGCTGATAATGGATCTTCATCAGTTGAAATACAGATCGTTTATGCAACAGGGTTCTATCCTTTTTTGGTATCCCTTTACCATCCATTTCAAATGCCCATTTGGATTTATCATATTTACCAAGATTCGGGCCTTCACCACCTTTCTGGTAGCCGGTAAAAAGTCCGTCTTTAAATCCATATTCCCTGCCAACAATAAAGGGTGCGTTGGTATAGCTTGCTGTATACTCTTTATTATAAAGATTGTTATCGAGAATGTATTTAATCATGCCCCCTAAAAACGCGATATCGGTTCCGGATCGTAAGGCCGCATAAATATCCGCTTTTGAACTGGTTCGTGTAAATCTTGGATCAACACTGATCAGTTTGGCCCCTTTTTCCATGGCCTGGGTAACGTATTTAAACGAAATAGGATGATTCTCTGCAGCATTGCTGCCCATGATAAGAATACAATCACTGTTTTTAATATCAATCCAGTGATTGGTCATAGCCCCTCGTCCAAACGACTCTGCCAGAGCCGCTACAGTTGCGCTATGTCAAATCCTGGCCTGGTGTTCGATATACACAAGTCCCAAAGACCGCATCAAAGTCTGGTACATCCAGCATTCTTCATTATCCATTGCCGCAGACCCTACAGATGCAATACTTGTCGTTCTATTTACGATTTGGCCTTTGGCATTGGTTTTTTGAAAATTCATATCACGGGTTTTTTTCACCCGCTGTGCAATTTTTGAAAGCGCCCAGTCCCAGGAAACTGTTTTCCATTTATCCGAATATGGCGCCCTGTACATAGGTTCTGTCAGCCGCTTATCATTTTCAACCAATTGCTTAATGGATGACCCTTTCGAACATAAGGCTCCCTTATTTATGACATGATCCGGATCACCTTCTATATTGATCACACGGCCATCTCCGAGTTTGCTGGTATGAACAATGGCCCCGCACCCCACAGCACAATAACAGCAGATGGTTGTGCTTTCCCTGGCATACTGAGTCTTTAAAAGACTCGCATGGGATTTCACAGCTTTTAAGTCAAATCCCAGTCCGCTGACTGCAACACCGGCAGCAGTCGCGCTTGAAATTTTGATAAAATCTCTTCTGTTGAATTTCATCTAACATTGCCTCCCTGGCGTAAATAGTGTTTTCACAACGGAGTCGGGCTGGATGAATCGGCTCTCAAAATGGAAAGTTATTTTTGAGTGGACCCTTAACCTTTATCCCTTATGGTGTTGCGGTTTGTGGAAAACATCGGTTTTAAATTGGAGGTGCCTTTAATTTTTCTGGCGTTTAACACCGATATTTCCCGCAATGCCGCTTAAAATAAAAATGCAATAGCACGGTCCGGGTTACAAAAAAGTTACACCTGCAAAAACAAACGGATATCTTTATTTGTTATGCTTTGATTTATTTAGATGTCTGTATCAAATTAAAACCATCCAAAATTTGAACTTAGGAACGGGAATGATGATCACATATCCAAGAAACAAATGTGGAAATACGGTTTAGGAATTTGGGGAGAGTATTCTATATTTTTTTAATTTCTCATACAGGGTGCTTCGGCTGATACCAAGGTGGGTTGCTGCATTTGTTTTGTTCCAATTACATTCATCAAGTGCCTGGCGGATTAGATTTTCTTCATTTGCAGTCAAAACTTTTATTTTTTTAGTTTTCCGTGCATTTAAATTCTCTAATATATGATTTGGTAAATCTGATATAAAAATGCTGTCAAATTTGGATAATGTAACGGCATGTTCAATTGTATTTTCGAGTTCCCGGATGTTGCCCGGCCAATTATAATCCAAGAGCAGCCGCATGGTTTCCGATTCTATGATAGAAATACTCTTACCCTGTTCTTTTGCAAATTTTTTTAAAAAAAAATTTGCCAGCAAAGGAACATCGTTTTTTCTTTCACTCAGGGCCGGCAGATCAATGGGTATAACATTCAATCTGTAATACAGATCTTCTCTAAAGTTGCCTGTTTTCACTTCCTCTAAAAGATTCTTGTTTGTTGCAGCCAAAACACGGGTATTCACTTTGATCGATTTTTCTCCGCCTATTCTTTCAATCTTCTGGCTTTGCAGAACCCTTAACAGCATGGTTTGTGCAGACAGAGAGATTTCACCAATTTCATCCAAAAACACCGTGCCGCCAATTGCCTGCTCAAACCGTCCTATTTTTCTACTCACTGCGCCTGTAAACGCACCTTTTTCATGACCAAACAATTCACTTTCCAATAATGTTGCAGGATAAGCTGAACAATTAATAACAATAAACGGATTATTCGACCGATCACTTATGTCATGAAGTGCTTTGGCAACCATCTCCTTTCCGGTTCCGCTTTCCCCTTGAATTAATACTGTCGCATCTGTTGGTGCAACATCTTCAATGAGCTTGTAAATGATTTGTATTTTGGGATCTTTTCCTATCATACCTTTGAAATCGGAAACCGTGTCCATCCTATTTTTTAAGCTCTTTATCTCTTTTTCATGCTCCGATGCTCGAAAAACCGCTCCCGATGCCTGTTTGAGTATTAAATGAATCACATCCATTTCAGTTTTCACACAAACGCAATCATCCAGGCATGAGATAAGTACTGCGCCCAATATCCGTTTATGATGATGGAATGGAAAAATTGCCATACGGTTAGATTCAGTAAGGCCGTTCAAAAGAGGTAATGCCTTGATTTCATCATCCTTTAAAAATATGGGAGAATCGATTGAATCGGCTCTTTTATAAAGAGGGTTAAAGAGTTCTTTTTTTAACAGAATAAAGTTATTTTCTATAACAAGATATGGAATTTTTTGTTCATTATCAAAAACAAGTATCGACATCTTTTTGCATTCAACAATATCTTGCAGTGTTTTTATCAGAAACGAACAAATCGTTTTCAAATCCGGCAGGCATGAAATTTTTTGGGATACGGAAAATGTTGTCATCAGTTGATTGTGAGCCCTGTCAAGATCTAAGTTTTTTTGTTCCAAAATAAGATTGGATTTTTTTAACCGGGTTGTATAATCAGAAAGCCTTCCCAGCATGGCATTATAAGCACCAACCAATTTATCAATCTCCATTAGCCCTTTTACCGAAAGTCGGGAATCAAGGTTCTCTTCATCGATATTTTCCACGGCATCGGTTAATTTTAAAAGTGGCGTGAGCAGGTAGGAAATTAATAAATGGCTTAAAAAAAGTGAAACAACCAATACTGCTGCCGTAATCAATGTCATTTTAAGATTTAATTGTTGTACTTTATGCAGATAAGGTTCTTCTGAGATGCCTAGACGAAGTACCCCTGCTTTTCCTTTGAAAATCGGCCATCGTATATCAATGAATCGTTCGCCTGTTTCAGCGATCAATTTCACTACATTTCCATCAACGGTATTTTCCAGATTATTGATGCTGATCAGTTTAACCGGAACACCCTCGGGAAAAGTATGAACAAGCACTTTTTGGTTGCTAAGAATAAAAAGATAAGACACCGAATGTTCACTCTGCAATTGATCATCCAATATTTTCTGGACCGCCACAAGATCGTTTATTAAAATTTTATCGGTTACATCCAGGGCCAGCTTGCGAGCAATACTTTCTGCACTTATAATCGCGCTCGATAACAGGCTTATACTGTAATTTCGAATAACAAGTTGCGACACAACAACGCCTGTAAAAACAACAAGACATGCCACCACAATTAAAAGGGCTGTTTTAAGACTTTTAAAGATATTTTTGGTCATTGGAAAATGCATTGTTATTGTTTTTGGAGAACCTTTACCTGCATCCTTCGAACATTTTCATACCACTCCTCTTTGGGCAATTCAAAACGATCAACCATTAAATTTTCAAGTATTTTTTTCCCATCTTCGGTTTTATGCATTAATAGTATAACATTCTGAATTCTGGACTTTAACCGTGAATTTAAAAAGGAAGAAGCTACCAAGGGTGGACTGCCAAAGTAATCTGACTTTTTAATCACCCGGGTTTTTGATGTAAAATAGGGATTCTTTGCATTGTAAAACTCCCATTTATGCCCATCAACCGTGGCTCCATCCACAAGGCCCTTGGCTACGGCCAGAATAGAATTGTCATGGCTGTATGTGTATATAATACGATTAAAAAATGAGGATGGAGTTTCATTTTTTTCGTACAGCCAGAAACGGGGAACGAGGGTACCTGTATTGGAGTCCGGATCGGTGAATGCAAATATCTTCCCACGAAGGTCCTCCAATGTTTTAATTAAAGAGTTCTTTTGGACAATTAAATAGGACTGATAATATGGTTTTCCTCTAACAATAGGTGTGGCCAACCCCTCAAATCCATATTTGGATTTGTCATTGGCATAGGGGCCGGAACATACAAATGCGAGATCAATTAACCGTTTCGGAAAAAGTTCATTTACCTCGGAATATGTTTTTCGCTGGACTAAAACAATTTCATAGTCAATTTGTTTTCCAATATACCTTAGCAGTTCTTCATAGTAAACAATTGTCTCTTTTGGAGATATCATAGCAGCAACAGCAACATGCAGTGTTTTTGTTTCCGGCATGGAAGAACCTTGGATCCTTGTTTCCGCCTTTTCACTGAAATTTACAAATTGATATTCACTATTTTTCTCGCAGCCCCAGATAAAAGCAACTGAAATAAAAATCAACGAAAAGAACAGTCCTAATCTAAATAGTTTCATAATTCACACTCTTAAATAAAAACATTCAAGCAACTTGGTTCAGTTCGTATGCCGTTTTCTTTTGAAAGCATATTTTATTTATATTTTTGCACCTTAAAAAAAATATTTGAAGCCACAAAATCATCCGAACACTTCGTTTGGATGTCCGATTGTCGGATCTATATAACCGATTGAAATAACATGTCATATTCCGAATGTCAATATTTGACGTCCGAAATTCGGACAAACTGCTCAAACAATAAAAAAACATAATAGGCAATTTTTAAGTTTTAAAACCAAAAGATTAAAAACTTTCAAAATCGCGTTAACCTGCTGCATAAACAGAATAAATCAATTCTATACTCTGATAATATAGATAAAAATCCTATAATATTTATGTGCCTGGCATGTTAAATGCTCTCTATAACCGTGACTGTCACCCATAGTGACAATGAAAACTATTTAAATTCTATCTCGAAAACCTGCGGGGTAAATATGGCTAAAACAGTGGTTTTAATAGGGAAAAATCCAGAAATAACTGGTAGTATAATTGATGAATTATCTGATAATCACTACAAATTTCATATACTTGATTCAATTGAGAACCTTGATAAAGATATCATTGAGACGTCATGCAACTGCATCATTCTGGATTTAGATTCAATCACAGTAGACAATCGAACGATCAGAGCGTTGACCATTCAATATCCTCATATTTATTTTTTATGCATATCCGAGGATCGATTTCACCCGGAGTTAAAAGATGCCATCTGCTACCATATTTACGCCTGCCTGACCAAACCCTTAGACTACGATGAGCTTCTATACTGGCTCAGGTGTATTGATAATGAATCAGACTCGCAAAACAAAAAAGACAAAGATAGTTAAATAGTAACCATTTAAACGGAGGGAAAATGAAAAAGAAAAAATCAATATCCCTGATTTCTGATTTTCTGAAAAATAAAGGATTGTCCCGGCGAGCCTTTATGAAAACAACTGCTGCGACAGGTGCGGCTGTATCATTTGGTGGAGGGTTGCTGCCACAAATGAAAGCATTGGCAGCAACATCATCAAGTCCGGGAAAAGATCAGGGCAAATGGCTTCCCGCAACTTGTCAAGGGTGTACCTCGTGGTGCTCCCAACAGGTCTATGTAATTAACGGCAGAGCAGTCAAGGTGAGAGGTAATCCAAGCTCAAAAGTAAATTTGGGGGCAGGTTGTCCACGGTCTCACCTGGCCCTGCAACAGGTTTATGATCCGGACAGAATCAAAACACCTATGAAACGGACAAATCCTAAAAAAGGTCGGCACGAGGATCCGAAATTTGTTTCCATTAGCTGGGATGAGGCACTTAACACCATTGCCGACAAAATAATGGAACTAAGGGATGCCAATGAGACGCATAAGTATATGCTGATGCGGGGACGGTATTCATATATGAGGGATGTTCTGTATGACAGAATGACCAAAATCATTGGTTCTCCCAATAATATCTCACATTCCGCCCTGTGTGCAGAAGCTGAGAAATTTGGGCCGTATTATACTGAAGGGTACTGGGGCTACCGGCAATATGATGTAAC
Source organism: Desulfobacula sp. (assembly GCA_021647625.1). Taxonomy (GTDB): domain Bacteria; phylum Desulfobacterota; class Desulfobacteria; order Desulfobacterales; family Desulfobacteraceae; genus Desulfobacula. The sequence goes on along the minus strand of JAKIUJ010000007.1, from coordinate 13,906 downwards.
AAATGCCCGATATATTCTTCTATGGGGTGCAGATCCCCTGGCAGCCAACCGGCAGGTATCCTATTATTCTAAAGTCTGGGGTGATGCCATCAACCGGGCAACCATCGCAATTGTGGAACCCAGATTATCTGCGACAGCGGCAAAAGCAGATGAGTGGCTTCCAGCAAAACCTGGAACAGATGGTGCACTAGCCGTCGCAATAGCCCACGTTCTTTTAACTGAAGGGCTTTGGTATAAACCATTTGTCGGTGATTTTATCGATGGTCAGAACCTTTTCATTAAAGGCCGGCAGGTTGATGAAACTCTTTTTGAAGAAAAGTATACCCATGGGCTGGTCAAATGGTGGAACCTGGAGCTTAACGATAAGACACCGGAATGGGCAGCCGGTATTATCGGCCTTCCAGTGGATCAGATCCGGCGGGTAGCAATTGAGTATGGGAAAGCTGCTCCCCATGCGATTTCCTGGTTGGGCGGTGGTCCCTGCATGCAGGTCAGAGGCGGATTTGCCTCCATGGCTGTTCATGCCCTTAACGGCCTTGTGGGAGCGGTTGACAATGTTGGCGGAACACTTCAGGCAAATAAAGAATATACATCAAAATTCCCCAAACCAAATGATTTCATGGATGATATCGCCAAAAAAGGCAAAAAACATGGAAAAATTGATCATCGGGGCAGACTTCAATTTCCCTGCATAAAGAAAGGAAAACCGGGCGGCGGCGTAATCACCAATAATGCGGCAGAAGGAATACTCAACGAAGATCCCAATGAAATCAAAGTTGCCATCGCCTATATGAACAATTTCACCTTTTCAGCACCCCAGCCGGAACGGTGGGAAAGAGCGCTCTCAAAAATTCCGTTTTTGACTCATATCACAACGAACGCATCTGAATTTTCATGGTTTTCAGACATTCTTTTGCCGGATACCCATCATATGTTTGAAAAATGGGGATATGTCAAATCGCATGGAAATGGATACAGGCATGTTACTTTAATGCAACCCATTATTAAAAATGTTTGGGACTATAAGACCGATGAAACGGAAATCCCCTGGCTGATTGCAGAAAAGCTTGCTGAAAAGGGATTTGACAACCTTTTGCGCCACTATAAAACTTATATTGACCCTGAAACGGGAAAAGAACCAACCAATGAAAAAGAGTTTGCGCTGTATTCACTAAAATATGCGACACAAAAGCTTTGGGATCCCGCTCAATACAAAGGCGGTGATAAATTCGACGGTTGGAAAGCGCTGATCCAAAAAGGGGTTTGGAATTCAGCACCCTATCCTTTCAAAAAACGGTGGGGCAAGATGAAAACCAAGACAAAACAATTCGAATTCTATAGTGAAACGCTTAAAGCAGCCCTAAAAAAACATGCCCATAACCATGAAACTACAGTGGATGAGGTAATGAAAGCCACCAACTATCTTGCCAGAGGCGAAATGGCATTTATCCCGCATTATGAAGAGCCGTTTATTTTAGGCGATAAAAAAGAGTATCCTTTTGTCCATGTTGATCATAAATCCCGATTGAATCGGGAAGGACGATCTGCAAACTGCAGTTGGTATTATGAATTCAAGGACATTGATCCCGGGGATGAAGCATGGGATGACGTAGCAAAAATCAACCCTATAGATGCCAAAAGAATCAATATAAAGAACGGGGATACGATAAAAGTGTCATCTCCAACCGGGAGTCTTGTATGTACTGCAAAACTATGGGAAGGGGTTCGACCTGGAACTGTTGCAAAATGCTATGGACAGGGACATTGGGTCTATGGCCGTTTGGCATCCAAAAAATTTGGAAAAGAACCACGCGGTGGCAGCAGCAACGACATCATTCCGGCACAATACGAAGCATTGAGCGGTGCCTCGGCATATTATGGTGTGACCCGGATCAAAATTGAAAAGGTTTAAGGAGGTAAATAATGCCAAGATATGCAATGGTCATAGATCTACAAAGGTGCACCGGATGCAGTGCCTGCAGTATTTCCTGCAGAAATGAAAACAATGTGCCTGACGGAATTTATTGGGCCAATAAAATAACAGAGACATCCGGGGTATTCCCAAATGTACGCTATCACTATATACCAACACTTTGTAACCACTGCGAAAATGCTCCCTGTGTGAGGGGGTGCCCAACTCGCGCTATGCATAAACTTGAAAATGGGATTACCATGCATAACCCTAAAAAATGTATCGGCTGTAAATATTGTGAATTCAACTGCCCTTACGGCGTCATTTATTTTAACTGGACCCAGCCCCATAAACCTTGGAAAAATAATAATAAGGTTTTAGATGGAACTACGTCTCCCAAAGAAGAAGTAAAAAAAGTGGGTGGTAAAACAATACCCTATTATAACCCTGAAAGAGAAGACACACTGCCAGGGATTCGTCAAAAGGGTGTTGTGGAGAAATGTACTTTTTGTGACCACAGGGTAAGGAGAGGGAAATTACCACGCTGTGTGGATGCATGCCCGGCAGATGCAAGAATATTTGGAGATATGAATGATCCAGACAGTAAGGTTCGTCAACTGCTTGGAAAATTTAGACCCTTCAGGCTTAGAGAACAGATTGGAACAGAGCCCCATGTGTTCTATATCAAGAATTTTAACCCTGCAAACTACCAGCCAAGCAAAGGAGGTATCTAATGAGTGAATCAAAAACTTCCAACGGATTATTTTTTACCTGGCTTGGCCTTCTGGGTGTTGCAATCCTTATCGGATTATTTGCAGCCTTTAAGCTTCTCACAGAAGGTCACCATCTTTTTAATGCCAATGACGTTCTGATTTGGTCCTTGCCTTTGGGTGTATATATTTATCTGGCCCTGATAAGTTCGGGTCTTACACTTTTAGCATCCATTCCTTTGGTATTCGGCCAAAAAAAATATGAACCATATGCGAAACGACTGATTTTCCTTGCAATTGCAGCTCTGCTTAGTGGGTTTATTTCCATTGGCCTGGAACTTGGAAATATATTCCATATGGTATATATCATAATTTCACCAAATCTCAGTTCACCTATCTGGTGGATGGGAGCAATTTATAGCCTTGAACTGATCGTACTGGTCTTAAAATTCCAACGAATACATGCGGGAGATCTGAACAGTTCAACAAGCAAAGTTTTAGGAAAAATTGGTTTTCTTTGTGCCTTGATCGCTCCCTTGATGATCGGATCAGTTTTTGGACTCACTGAATCACGGGTGACTTATTTTGGACCGGTGATGTCCATATATTGTTTGTTCATGGCGATATTAAGTGGATCAGCACTTTGCTTATTTTACAATTTAATCCATGCTCAGGTCACGGGTAACGGTATCTCGAAAGATAAAGAATCCTTATTCAAAGAATTAACAAGAATATTTACAGGATCTCTTGGTGCCGTTATTCTTCTCACACTCATCAAATTTTTCATTGAGGGTTCAACCGTCATACCCGAGTTTTTAAATTACCATAAATATGCACAGGCGTTCGGCAGCATTGCCGGTATCAATATTGAAGTTATTTTTGGATTGTTCCTGCCGTTTATTTTAATTTCCATACCTGGACTTCGTTACAACCAAAGTACAAGGGTACTTACCTCCGCACTTGTGCTTATAGGAACATTTGCTATGCACATGGAAATTTTATTGGCCGGACAAAGCCGTCCTGTCGGTCCGAAGGCTGAACAATTTCCTGATGTAATTTCGTATTTCCCAAGCATTTGGGAATGGATTGTTTTTATGCTGTCCATTGCTGTTATGCTGCTTCTCTTTACACTTGGAGAGCGGTTTTTAAAATTGGGATCAGACCCTGCGTAACGTATAGAAAAAGCTTTTTATAAGCTTGGCCTGTGGCTGATTTTTTTCATCCGGCAAAAGCCTGCTCCTCCGGATGGAAAAATCAGTATTTATTCAAAAGACCTGATCCAAAAAATCGGGTAGCCATGTAACACAAGGAGAAATTGTATGGATATTGAGCACATCGTCTCATATGAAAAAACCAGACAGGATATCTACGAAATATTTGCAAATTGTTATCGTTTGCCCAAAAAATCCATAGCCGAAAAGCTGAATACATTGTCGGATCATTTGCTATATCTGGATTCTAAAGCAGCACAATATATAAATTACATGCAGACGGGCCTGGATCAAAATTTCGAAATGCTAACGATTGAATTTTCAAGGCTTTTTATCGGGCCTTACAGCCTACCGACCCCCCCGTATGGATCTGTCTATATTGAAAAGGAACGTAAGGTCATGGGGGATTCATCCATGGACGCAAAGAAAAGATACCAGCACTGCGGACTTGATATTTCCGATGATATTCAGGAAGTTCCAGACCATATAGCCATCGAACTTGAATTCATGTTTTGTTTAATTTTCAAAGAAATTGAAAGCATCCGAACCAATCTTCCTGAACAAACACAGGAAACACTCTACCATCAAGAATCTTTTCTCACGGATCATTTAAATCGGTGGATACCTGATTTCGCTGATGCGGTGATAGAACATTCCAAAATTGAATATTACCGAAATCTCGCAAAAGCCACACGTATTTTTATTTCAGAAGATCTTGAATATCTGAAAACCATATCAATACCGGTGATGAAGGTATAAAGGACTAATGTATGGAGCCTTTGTAAACCTTGCAGTGGGAACTGTTATTTTTCACACGCCACTGAAATTTGTTGGCCAAAAGTGAACTGATCCCCAACAGAACCAATCAATAGCCATTATTAAAAAAGGAGAGATTAACGTGCTTAAAAAGATTCGTGTTCAAGATGCTGTTGGCGAAGCGTTAAGCCATGATATTACTGAAATCAGACCGGGTGAATTTAAAGGCGCAGCTTTCAGAAAAGGTCACACAGTATGTGATGAAGATATCTACCACTTGCAGAAACTTGGTAAAAATCATCTTTATCTGATTAACCTTGATAAAGATGAAATTCACGAAAACCAGGCTGCATCTATCCTGGCCAACGGATTAGCAGGCAAAGGGATCACATGGAAAGATGACCCGAAAGAAGGTAAAATCAGCCTTTATGCAAAAACAGATGGATTGCTGATTGTCGACAAGGCAAATCTGGCAGCATTTAACATGGTAGATGAAGTAATGTGTGCCTCCCTACACAGCTATACATTGGTTAAAAAAGGCAGACAGGTGGCTGCGACAAGAGCCATACCTCTGGTAATGAAAAGAGCACCTGTTGAGCGGGCGGCAGAGATTGCCCGGCAAAACAACGGGATTGTTTCAGTACAACAATTTAAAAACAAAAAAATCGGGATTATTATCACTGGAAACGAAGTATTTCATGGCCTTATTGATGATAAATTTGCCCCCATATTAAACAAAAAAGTTAAGGCGTTTAGATCCACTGTATTGGGAATTGAATTTGCTCCTGATGATAAATTTTTTATTCAACAGGCCATAAAAAAACACATAGACAATAATTGTGATCTTATCCTCTTAAGCGGCGGAATGAGTGTTGATCCAGATGATGTTACACGGCAAGGGATAAAACTGGCTGGTGCCAAAGAGATGCATTATGGGGCTGCCGCTCTGCCGGGTGCCATGTTCATGGTTGCATATATTGGAAAACTTCCTCTTTTGGGGGTTCCGGCCTGTGGGCTTCATCATAAGGCGACTGTTTTGGATTTGATCCTCCCTAGGATATTAATAGGTGAACATATCGGGAAAAAAGAATTGGCGTTTATCGGTCATGGCGGTTTATGCATGGACTGCCCTGAATGTACGTATCCTAACTGCTCATTTGGCAAGGGCATGTAAAAAATTATTATATTTTCAGGGACGTACCGATACTACCTTGCATGTGAAAAGACAAAATAGTCCACATGTCCATTAATACCGACACCCGGTATCATGACCTCTTTTTTCATGGCAAACACACGCTGGGGCTGGAAGGTGAACAGCATCATTGCCTGGTCATGGATATATTTATCAAGGCCTTCCAGGGCGATGACGTGCTCCTGGTCTGTTGCCTTAAATAAAGCATCTTGGAATCGTTTATCAAACTCAGGATCATTTGTTAAAGACCAGGGACTTGCAGACGCGAGGAACAGCCCTGCATGAAAGGCAAGGTTGACAATGGGGTTGTCCACCAGGTTGATGGCCATATCCACATCGTAGGGCTTTCCTTTAATCTTACCCACAATTATTTTTTTTGCCCATTCAGGACGGGAGACCACTTCTAACTCAAGGTCAATCCCAATTTTAGCCAAATCGTCTTTAATCGCATTGGACAGAGGTTCAGCCCCTTTAATCGTAATGGCTTTAAGCTTAAACCCCTCTTTATATCCTGCTTTTTCGAGCAGAATCCGGGCAATAACAGGGCTGTATCCATACCCTTTCAGGTTGGGATGTTTACCGATTTCACCCAGTTTACCTAAGGAGTTGAGAGGGGTTCCAATACCTCCGTTTTGAACATTGATCAGTTTTTGTTTATCCACAGCATGGTTAATAGCCTTTCTCACATTAATATCAGAAAGGGGTCCCTTATTTCGGAGCATGACCCAGTAACCCTGCAATACCAATTGCTGCATGGTTTTAAACCGACCGTCAGAAATCACATCTTTCATCTGGTCCGGATGGATACTGGTCACCACATCTACTTTGTCCTGTTTAAGTGCATCCACCCACTGATCTTCAGGTATAATTTTAAAAATCAATTCATCATAAATTGGAAATCCCTTTTCCCAGTAAGAAGGATTTTTTTTAAGAACGATTTCCTTTCCCTTATCCCAGCGGACAAAACTGAATGGTCCTGTCCCAACTGGATTTTTTAAAAAATTATCCATGCCCTTTTCTTTGATATAGTTAACCGGTGCGATGGAACCAAACATGGACAGACGATATAAGAACATCCCATCCGGATGTTTTAAGTTGATTTTAATTTTATGCGGGCCTAAAACGTCCACACTGTTTATGGAGCTTAGAATCCATGCATTGCCCGCCTTTGTTTCAGGATTGATAACCGTTTCGTACGTATATTTTACACTATCTCCGGTGAAGGCTTCACCGTTATGAAATTTGACTCCTTTTCGCAATTCAAATTCATAGGTCTTTTGATCAACCAGCTTCCAGGACGTGGCCAGAGATGGTACAAGCTTCCCTTTTAAATCAATAGCAATCAGACTGTCAAAAATTTGTGTAATTACAGAATAGGAGTCAGGATCAAATGCTTGATCCAGGGATGTAATCCCGGGGATATCAGCTCCAAAATTGACCACCCGAAGTGTCTTGGCCATTACCTGAGTCGAAAACAAAACAGCCGAGAACACGAGAACAGCACAAATAATTTTTTTCATGAATATTTCTCCTTAGATTTAGGATTAGGGCTCACTCAAAAATCAATTACCAATTTTACAAGTTGAGTCGCCTGACCGGTAAGGCGTGGGAAATAGGGCATATCATGATATGTTGTATTTTCACAACGCAACCGGGCGGGATGAATCGGCTCTCAAAATGTAAAGTTATTTTTGAATGAGTTCTTATAATACAGTAACAAATTAATAAAATCAACATTAATGATCTTTTTTCAAAAAAGCCAAGCTGGGGGCCAATTTTGCCAGACTCGGTATTCATTCCGGCATGGCTGTCTCCTATATTCTCCCGAGACTTGTGGGCGTAGCAAGGGCCAATGAACTCTTGTTTACCGGAAAAACAATTACCGGTCAAGCCGCTGCCCGAATGGGGCTTATCAATGATGCAGTGAATGAAGACAGGGTTATGGACATCGCCCTGGACCTTGCCCGGGAGATTGCGAAAAGCGCTCCGGCAGCCGTCCAGATGATGAAGCAATCCATATACAGAGAGCTTGACTGGCAACCGGTAAGGGCAGCCGAGATAGAAGCATTGCACCAGGCGCGAACATTTGGGATGGAGGATTCAAAAGAAGGCATTGCAGCCCTGCTTGAAAAACGAGCACCCAATTTTAAAGGGAAATGATATTTGCCATTAAAATGATTTTCAATCACGGACACAGACCCAGATATAGCGTGCTGGCTTTCTGAAATAAACCGGTTCGGCTATTTGCCGGCGAAAAATTGGTGTAAGGTAAAACCTTGTTTCTTATTTTTGCCATGATACTGTCTTTAGGCTTGGAAAGAGCGTAGGTTAAGGTAGGGGAAAATCGCCCCCGGCCAAGAAAATGAACCACCTCGGATATGACTTCAGGTTTTTCCATTATATATGTATGATTAAAAGGAACGAGCAAAAAATCTTTCATCCCGGATACCTTGGTGGTGTTTATGGATAGCTTTCCGTCATCCTCGCCGGGTATCCAGAACGAAAGTATGGGGTTCAGACTTACATTTCCGGCGATCACCCCTAACTCAAAATCAACAGGACCAAGCTGGCTTGGAATACTCTTCTTATCCGTTCCCGTTTGCTGCCCTGCCGGGCCGGTGAGATACCTATACAATTTATTATTTCTTAATTTATCAGTCAAAAGACTGCCCTGGTTTGGCGGGCTAAGCATCACAACCCTGCCTATATTTGGGATCTGATGATCCTTGAGATAATATCTTAAAATAATACCCCCAAATGAATGGGTGACAAAATGAATTTTTCCAAAATCACGATTTAAGGCCTCAACCTGCTTTGCCAGATAGTGGGAAGATATGTACTCAATTGTATTTTTTGCAGCAGGAAAATCCAGGTTGAACACAGCATATCCCATTTTTCTCAGATGCCATTCCATCTGGATCAAAGACCAGCTTGTTCGCCCCAATCCGTGTATGAGAATGACGGCATCTTTTCTCAGGATAGGATCAGGTTCATTGAGTTTGTTATCAATGCTGATTCTATTGCCCATAATACAAACGAAAGTTATCAGGCATAATGCTATACATTTTTTTTTACCCATGGACGCTCTGATATTTATTTGACGATTTTCTGATAATTTTTATTGAATGCAACTCAATGCTTTTAACAGAATATTATTTTTAAATTACCAAGTCAATCTTGACTTTAAAAAAAACCCATAAAAGGTTCAATAAATGTATTTTCGGAATTAAAAATATGACTATAACTTTTTTTATAGGCCATAACCTATACCTCCCCCCAAATTTTCAACTATGCTATAATCAGTGCCATGAAAAGAAAAATTGAATTACTGGCACCCGGCGGAGATATCGATTCTATAAAGGCTGCCATTGCAGCGGGTGCGGATGCTATATACTGTGGTCTGAATAAATTTAATGCCAGAAACCGGGCAACAAATATAAATTTTGAAGATTTACACGGTATTATAAATCTTGCCCATAAACATCATTGTGAAGTTTTCTTAACCCTTAATATTATAATTGTGGGAAGTGAAATCCCGGATCTTATACGTTTGCTGAACAAATTGGTAAATACCCAGATTGATGGCATCATTGTTCAGGATTTAGGATTGTTTTATCTATTATCCAAATATTTTAAAGGTCTTAATATCCATGCTTCCACCCAGTTGACAACACATAATGAAGGCCAGATCCATTTTTTAAATCAACTTGCGGCAAAACGGGTGAATCTATCAAGAGAGTTAAATATTAATGAGATAAAACGATTAACTTGCGTTGCACAAAAAAACAATATGCTGACGGAAATTTTTGTCCATGGTTCCCAGTGTATCTCTTTTTCAGGCATTTGCTACCTAAGCTCTGTTTTTAGCGGTAACTCGGGAAATCGCGGCAGGTGCAGCCAGCCATGCAGGGACAGATATTTAACAACGCCCGAAGGTAAAAATTTCCCCCTTAATCTCAAAGATAATTCAGCCTATTTTGATCTGGAAAAATTATTCGATGCAGGGGTTGGATCAATAAAAATCGAAGGAAGGATAAAAAAACTCGACTACGTATACACGGTGGTAAATTGCTGGAAAAACCAACTCCGCTATTTTTTCAATCATGGCATATTAAACGATGACAATAGTGACTTTTATAAGGTGTTTAACCGTGATTTTTCAAATGCGTATTTAATGGGCGATATCAATAAAAATATGTTTATTGATAATCCCCGTGACCATTCTGCAAAACGATTTTCCGTAATGACGCATTCAATGAATGACCAGTTAAAAAAAGAAAAAATAAAATATTATGATGGAAAAGAAAAAATAAATACCAGGGTTAAAAATAAAATAAAGCAATTCAGTGTGGCCAAACCGCCATTAAAAATCATCATTTCAGGTAAACAGAACACACCTTTAACCGTTCTGGTAAAGACTTTTGACACCTCATTTACCGTGTCTTCTAAGATTGTTCTTGCGCAAAAGGACAAGAACAGTTCAGCCAAAGCCCTGAATTATATTTTTTTTATGGAAAGTTTCAAAGCTATCAACGATACAGCTTATTTTCTTAAAGATATGGAATTGAAAAATCTTGCAGAAAATCTCTTTATCCCGTTTAAAGAGGTGACCTTAATAAAAAAAAGGATACTGTTCATCTTGAATGGTTCAAAAAATATGACTACCCCGATTGAGGTTCCCTTTTTTGAAAAGCCAAAACCATTAAAAACAAATCCCACGCTTGCTGTGTTAATTTCCTCCCCAAAGGATATCCACCTTGATGAAAAAACGGTTTCCAATGTCTATTTTCAGCTTCCCAATCATTTCCCCGATAACTCTCTGGCACTTTCTGACCTATTTTTAAAAAATAAAAAGCTAACCCCCTGGTTTCCGTCAATCCTAATCGAAGAAAATTATAAAAATGCTGTTAAATTTCTGGATTTGGTCCACCCCAAACGCATCGTAACAAATAACACAGGGATCGCTTTTGAAGCCTATAAAAGAAAAATCCCATGGATAGCCGGTCCCTATCTTAATATTGTTAACTCTTTCAGCCTTTTATGTTTAAAAGAAAAATTTAATTGTTCCGGATCATTTATCTCAAATGAAATCAGCAAACATCAAATAAAAAGGCTGATAAAACCTGAAAATTTTGAATTATATTATAGTATCTATCATCCCATTTTGCTGTTGACCACAAGACTTTGTCTTCATCATCAGACCATTGGATGTGAAAAACATACATTGGATGCCACATGCCTTCAGGATTGCATTAAATCGTCTTCAATTACAAATTTAAAAAAAGAGCGGCTTTTAATTAAAAAAATACTGGGAAACTATCATTGCATTTACAATGACGTCAACTTTTTAAATACAGATATCATCACAGATCTTCCAAATTTCTTCTCCGGGTTTTTCATTGATCTAAGGGATATAAAAACCGGCACAAAAATTAATATGGATAAATCGCAGATAATAAAGCTGTTTGAAGATCTATTGTATGAAAATCCCGATTACATAAAGGATCTTTCTCAACATATTTATCCCACAACGACCACCCAGTATAAAAAAGGGATTTAATAATCCCTATAATTCCAAGTCCCCTGTATTTCATCCTTGTTCGTGATATTTTGATTACTATTTATCCGCATTCGGTGCCATTTTACTATCAGGATGGATTAGTTTAAGTGATGGAAAATATGTTTTATATCTTGCTGAATCCCTAGTTATCAAATCAAATTCTGATACAGCAGCATGTGCACCAATAAAAAAATCAGGTAAGGGAGAATTTTTAATTCCTTTATTTCTTTTGTATTTAAGGAATACTTTGCCTGCAAGAAAAAGTGCCTCACGGGGAATCTCAACCACCTTTATATTAAGTTCGGAAATAGCTTCTTCTACCTCTTCGATTCTATTAAAACCAATTGAGACTTCAGTATAAACGATTGAATTTATATGGAATGTGTTAGTTTGTGCGAATTCATTTAATACTTTTTCTGACCAATCTGCCCAGACAAGATCGTCAGTAAACAAATCCAGCAAGACACACGAATCAATAAATATACCATTCATTATGCTTCTCTTGTAAGGCTCATAATTTCATCAGTAGTCATTTTGGCTGTAGCAATCCCTCGAAGCTTACTAAATTTTCTTGCCTTTTTGGGTGTGCTAATTTTAACGATATAAAATCTTCCATTATCTTCCCTAAAATCAATATCAGTTTCCGGCATGATACCCAAAATTTCTCTAACGTTTAAAGGGATTGTGACTTGTCCTTTTGTTGTTACACGCATATTTCACCTCCAAATTACAAATTGTAATACCAGTATAGTATTACCAACTTGATCTTGCAATATTTTTTTATTCTATATCGATGTGAATGCTTCTCGTTTCGCAGCGAACGTTAAGTTCACGGGTTGCAGGGGTTTCCAGCCTTTTATAGTGTCACACAATCCTGACGATCCCGGTTCAGATCTGCTGTCCAATGTTAAATACAAAATTTTAATAAGCCTTAAAACCCATTGGGATGGTCTGAGCATATTTATCGAGCACCCTGAAGTGCCTATGGATAACAATAATGGAGAAAACTCCATCCGGTGATTACGTCATAGGTGGTTTAGCAAATAAAATCTCAAAAAGTCATTTTGGTTCAACGTTGACAGCATTCATTCTATATCAATACTATCATGCTCATGTCACGCAACCTTTAATCTTTGAACAGCTTAAAGATTATGGTGTGGATATTTCAACCGGACAGATCAACAGGATCATATCCGAGAACAAAGACATGTACCATAAAGAAAAGGATATGATTTTATCCACAGGGCTTAAATTTTCCAGCTATATTAATATTGATGATACAGGGGCCAGACATGATGGCAAAAATGGTTACTGCACCCATATCGGCAATCAATTTTCTGCATGGTTTAAAAGTACCCAAAGCAAAAGTCGTATAAATTTTCTTGAATTGCTCAGAGCATCACATTGCGATTATGCCCTTTGAGAAGTTACAATGTACGTTCCTAAGGGTTCACTGAAAAATTAATTACCAATTTTGCAAGTTGCGTCGCCTGGCCGGTAAGGCGTGGAAACTAAGATATATCAAGATACGGTATGTTTTCACAACGCAACCGGGCGGGATGAATCAGCTCTGAAAATGTAAAGTTTATTTCGTCACAAGTCCTAATGAAAAATTTTTTTTTGTTGGGGAAATAAAAAAAAGGCAGAAAGTGAATTTTCTACCCTTATGTTGATAAAAAATATTTAGTTAGATCTTGTTCTTTGTCTTTTTTCTGCCTGCCTTTGCAAGGCCGATCAAACCAAATCCCATTAACATAAGTGTTGCCGGCTCAGGAACTGCATTAGGTATATTTCCTTTCCAAAATGAAATATGTGATATATCATGGTCACCTAAATTATCCAGATCGGTTTTAAAAAAATCATTTAAGGTGCTCCAGGTAACAGCCTTGCCTATATCCCAGTCACTTCTCATGCTGAACAAATCCCATCCTCCCCCAGATTGACCATTTGCGGCTTTAATACTGAAATAAAGCTGGAAATCATTGCCGGGATCTGAATCCAGAAGTGATCCTGATGCATATGTCCATTCTCCGGTTTTTGAGGCTGTTGTTGAGTTCAAGGTGAATGTACTGTCAGCATTGTTATTTTCCCAAGGTACTGAGTCTCCAAAGTCGTATTTGTTGATAAGACTCAGAGAACTTAATAAAAAAGTGTCATCAAAAATCCAGGTAGTTCCAGTAAATTCGTTGTCGGTTCCATGTGCGATCAGGTCATAGGGAACAAAAGTTTTATATTCGACTTTGGTATTGTCAGGGTCTGCCAGCAAAAATGGTGTACTAGTGCCGGCAAGAGCCGCTATGGTGAGACCAAATATAATCAGTGTTGTGAAGAAGAAAATCTTTTTCATTAAATTCACCTTTTACAAATATTAATTACTTAACAACCAGAGAAGAATGCAATTTTCAATCCATGTTTGCCGTTTGTGTATCTTCATTGAACTCACATTCAACACCCTAAATACAAAAAGTTAAGGTTTTATCTAAAAAACAATTTGTAGTTATTTTAAGTGGTTAATTTGGTTAAGAGTGTTTTTGAATGAAATTTATTCGCTGAACAATATTTAGC
>JAKIUJ010000206.1 GCA_021647625.1 Desulfobacula sp. | reverse complement strand
CTGGTCCCACCATAAAATCCAAGTTCAATGAAAAACCAAAGCCCGACAGCTGCCAGTTCCGCTGTCAACAAGGTCGCGCCCCAGCCAATAAGATAGTTGGAAATCATTCCATTTTGAAAAAAGCCTTCTGCAATTTTAATGAGGGCAGGAAGACAGATCAGGGCAGCCAACAAACCTGACTTCCCTCTGTCATGCAAGCGCTTGACAATCAGCGCAGTGAGTGGCCAGAGCAGAAGAAGAATGATGATCAGCTCTTTTTGCCCCATGGTTTGCATCAAGTTTTGAATCGCGGATATGGGGTTTTCAGCCATGAAGACACTCATTGCGCTTTGCGTTGCCGCGCCGCCAACAAGTAACAGCAAAATAATACCGCCCCAAAATCCACCTCGTCCAACACGAAAAAGAAAAAGGGGAAAAAAAAGAAGAATAAAAATCACCGGTAAAATGAATCAGTGTCAGAACAAAGACAATGCCATAATTAATTTTTAAGTCATGTGCAGGAGAATGTGCCATACGTTACAATATACTTTATAGAAGTGGAATTTATATTTTTTTAAGACTCACAGGCAAATTTTACATATTTTGCCGTAATGCAAGAATGGTTTGTTTATAATCCTCGGTGTTAAAGATGGCAGATCCTGCAACAAAGCTTGTTGCACCGGCATTCGAAACTATTTTAATTGTGTCCATATTAACTCCGCCATCCACCTGAATGATTGCATCCGAGTGATGCTTTGCAAGCAGTGCTGATAATGCTTTGATTTTTTCTATGCAGGATGGAATGAATTTTTGACCGCCAAATCCCGGATTCACGCTCATAAGCAGGACAAAATCAAGTTGATCAATAACATATTCAATGGTTGATAATGGCGTGGCAGGGTTTAATGCAACGCCTGCCTTTACACCAAGGCTTTTGATCAACTGCAGGCTTCTGTGCAGATGGGGGCAGGCCTCCTGGTGAACAGAGATGTAATCGGCACCGGCCTTGGCAAACTCCGGGATTAAGGCATCCGGGGTTTCAATCATCAAGTGGACATCTAAAACAAGGTTAGAGGCTCTTTTGCATGCATCAACAATGATGGGGCCATATGTTATATTCGGAACGAACTGACCATCCATGACGTCGATATGAATCCAATCGGCACCGGCCTGTTCAATATTGTTTAATTCATCTCTAAGTTTTGTAAAGTCTGCGGATAAAATGGAAGGGGCGATAATTCCCATGTGACGTCTCCTGTTATGATCTCTTTGTTTTAAGGATCAATCGTTATTGTTTTTTTTAGTTGGTCATCAACGAAGATATTTAATTTTGTTTTCGTTTTAATCTTGCCGCAAAAAAACCATCCATATTATTTATTTGAGGATATGTTTTAAAAAAACCATCCTCAGATACCAATTTCGCAACAGTTTCGGATTTAGATACGGCATCAAATCTAAACTCTTTATCAATTGAGAAATCTTTTCTTTTTTTCAAAAAAGAAAAAATGACATCTTCATTTTCTTCTTTTTCACACGAACAGACCGCATAGACGAGTGTCCCGCCTTGTCGTACGAGATTGGATGCTGCGTTTAGCATTTTTTTCTGCCGGGCACTGAGTCTTAATATGTCTTTTTTTGTTCTTCGGTATTTGGTGTCCGGGTTGCGCCTAAGCACACCAAGGCCGGAGCAGGGGGCATCAAGCAGCACCCTGTCAAAATAGGTGCTGAAATCTTTAATTGATGATTCTAATAGATTCAAAATTTGGATCTCAATAATATTAAACCCTAAGCGCCTGGCTTCCAAAAGGAGTGCCGATAGTTTTTCTTTTCCAATATCAAGCGCAGTGATTTTTCCTTTATTCTTCATCAGTTGGGCAATATGACAGGTTTTTGTGCCAAGTCCGGCACACGCATCGAGGATTGTTTCAAGAGGTTGTGGATCAAGTATTTCAGAAACAAGCTGGGCCGCTTCATCCTGTATTTGAAAAAGACCTTTTTTAAAGGCATCCATTTCATGGATGGGCAGAACAGGATTGGTAAATCGCAATCCCTGGGATGCATGATCTGTTTTTTCAAGATGCCTGCAAAATGGTGCAAGTTTTGATTTAAGCTCATCTCTATTGGTTTTTTTTATGTTGGTTCGCAAAGTAATAGAAGGGATGGTATTGATTTGATGACACAGACGGCTGGTTTGTTTAAATCCATACGCATGTATCCATTTTTTAATCAACCACGGCGGTATGGAATATGTTGCATTGATATGCTTTGCTTGTTGGATGTCTTTTTTTGGAAACGGTATTTTTGTGTGATTTTTGGCGGCTTTGCGCAATATGGCGTTGATAAATCCGGCCATTTGTTTACCACCTGTTTTTTTTGCAATGGCAACGCTTGTGTCAATGGCTGCAAAATCGGGAATTTTGTCCAGATAGATAATTTGAAAAAGTGAGCTTCTCAATAAATATAAAGCAGGTAATTTTATTTTTTTTAAAGGCACATGGGAAAATGCACTGATAACAAAATCAAGTGAGTCTCGATGGCGGAAAACACCAAATACAACGGCATTGAATAAACGCCTGTCTTTTATAGGTAATCCGGACAGTTCATTGTGTAATTTTTCAAGGCATTGATCAAGGGTTCGTAAAGAAGACTCCCAGGATAAAAAAAGGGTAAGAGCAAGCTGTCTTGGATCGTTACTCATTATAGATCGAAACGGGAAAGCGGTTCTATTTTATTGCCGCATAAAAATTGCCGGGCATTCAAACGCTTACCGGATGGTCCCATCAGTTCAAGGATAGTAAGAGTTCCATTGCCTGTGGCAACGTGAATACCGGTGTTATCGGATGTATGGATAACGCCGGGCTCATGAATGGTTTTTGTATCCGATACCACGGCCCTAAATATTTTGATATGCCGGTCGTTAAATAGTGCAAATGAGCCCGGCCAGGGCATCATAGCATTGACATGGGCAAGAATTTGATCACTGTTTTGTGTCCAGTCGATTTTTCCATCCTTTTTATTTAGCAATTTTACAAAGGTGGCTTTTGCATGATCCTGTGGGGTTGGCTTTAACTTGCCATCTATTATGGAGAATATGGTTTTAATGATCAATTCACCGCCCAAAATTCCTAACCTGTCATGCAGATCCTGGGCTGTATCCTGCTGAGAGATTGGTGTTTTGGCGGTTAAAAGAATATCACCCGCATCCATTTTTTTTGCCATTACCATGGTGGTGACACCGGTTTTTTTATCCATGTTTAAAATTGATGCCTGTATGGGGGATGCTCCTCGGTATTTGGGCAATAACGAGGCATGGATATTTATAGGATAAATTTTTGGTATATCTAAAACAGCCTGGGTAAGAATCTGTCCAAAAGCTGTCACAACAAAAAAATCAGGCGCTAATGAGGATAATTTTTCTATGGCTTCCTTGGCTTTAAGCGTTTCCGGCTGAAAAAGATCAAGGCCCAGTGAAAGGGCGGCATTTTTTACTGGGGAAAAAGCCATTTTTTTGCCCCGGCCTTTTGGTCTGTCCGGTTGCGTTACAACAAGACAAACGTCTATATCATCCTGTTGAGCAAGGCTTTCTAAGGCGGGAACACTAAAGTGAGGGGTTCCCATAAATATGATACGGATTGTTTTTTTCACTGGTTTTCTTTTAGTGTTTTTTTAAGTTTTTTCTTATATATCGTTCTTTTTAACAAACTGATTCGATCGATAAACAATATCCCGTCAAGATGATCTATCTCATGCTGCATGATAACGGCAAGTATACCCCGGGCCTGAATTTCCAATTTGTTGCCGTCTATGTCTTGGGCCTCAACGGTCACCGCTTCATATCGTTTGACATCAGCGCTGTAGTCCACAACACTTAAACAGGCCTCACTTTCAGAAATGATACTTCCGGTTGAAGCCGTTATAACCGGGTTGATTAAGGCTTTAAATTGTTTTTTAGATCCTTCATCATCGTGGTTGGCGGCATTAATATCATAGATGATAAGGCGCTTGTTGACACCTATTTGAGGCGCGGCAAGACCCACACCAGGTGCGTCAAACATGGTTTCACCCATGTCCGACACCATTTTTTTTAATTCATCATCAATGCTGCTGACGTTTACTGATGGTTCTAATAAAGATTTTGCAGGATACGTTAATATATCAAGAATAGTCATGTTCCGTTAATATATCCTCTGCAATTTGAATATCGGTTTCAATTTGTTTGGAAAGCTCTTGAATATTAGCAAACTTTTTTTCATCCCTGAGCCGTTTCACCATGTTGATCCGAATCCGGGTATCGTAAATGTCATTATCAAACCCAAGGATGTGAACCTCAATGGTGAACATTTGATCACCAAAAGTTGGGGAGAAGCCAATATTGGCAACACCGATAAAGTTTCCCTTTACCGTTTCAACGGTAACCGCATAAACGCCAAGCTTGGGGCATAATTCGTCATAAAGTTTGATATTTGCTGTTGGAAAACCCAGTTGGCTGCCTCCCCGTTTGCGGCCTTTTATTACCTTTCCTCTTATCTGGTAGTGCCTTCCCAAAAATTGAAGGGCTTTATCAACTTTGCCCTCCATAACAATCGCACGGATGCGGGTACTGCTGATCCGTTTTTTGTTGGTATCCACATCATTAATCCAGGGCAGAACAATTGTTTCAAACCCAAGCCGTTTTCCTTCTTTTTTCAAAAGGTCAATATTGCCGGATCTGTTTTTTCCAAATGAATAATCTGCACCAATAATGATCGCTTTCATCCCGATTTTATTAACAAGGATGTTTTCTATAAAATCATGGGCACAAATTTGGGCAAATGCCTTATCAAAAGATAGACACAGCAGGACATCAATTCCGCAGGCATCGATAAGTTCAACTTTTTGATCTCTTCGGGTAATCAATGGTGGACCTGATATGCCTAAAGCTTTCAGTGGGTGGGGATCAAAGGTCATGGCAACCGCAGTACCGGAAATGGTATTGGCTTTTTCAATTACTTTTTTAAAAAGGCTTTGATGCCCTTTATGCACGCCATCAAAATTTCCAATAGTGATAACAGCATTTTGAAAGGGACAGCTAATTTGTTCTATATTCTCAACTAATTCCATATTTACCTTTAACTATTCGGAATAATAATCTTGACAAAAATCACAATCAAATATAATAGCCCACCTGTCCTTTTTAAGCAATCTTTAAATGCTCAAAATCATAGTTCAACGCATGTAGCTTTTGTATGAATTTTAATTATTTACTTAGTGGCTGACCGAAAACTCGTGTTTGGGCGGCTCGTAGAGGAGCAAAGCTCACAAAGTTGCCCATATGCAAGGCGCAAGGAATTCTGAAACCGGAGTGTACTATAGTACATGAGGATTTCAGGATTTTGCAGCAACGAAGCAGATGGGTGGGTTTTCGTTCAAACACTACTTAACAGTGGTGTACACAGGAAGGTGTATTGGGCGGTGCTGACTTTATAATAACACGCAACTTGTTGAATTCATGGGGTTGGATAAATTGCATATGTTCACCCTGAATTGGGGAGAGTTTTGGTCTTGACAATATCGTCCCCTTTTGTTAAAAAAACGGGTCTGTATCAACAAGGCATCTATCAGGTACATGATTTTATTGTTTGTGGAACATGCCGAAGTGGCGGAATTGGTAGACGCACCAGTTTCAGGGACTGGCGAGCGCAAGCTTGTGGGAGTTCAAATCTCCCCTTCGGTACCACATAATTTTCTATATCCGGCCATAATTTTTTATATCCTGAATTTATACTATAGCATTGATAATTGAAAGAATATTTTTTGAGCAAAACAGGGCAGGGTAAACGCATGTAAACTTGGCATGAATTTTAATTCTTTGTTTTGCAGGTACTTGTGCAAAACGATAATTTCATTTGCGTTTACCTTCAAACCGTAACTGTCTGAAATCATTAATATGAAAAAGTTATATGCATTAACCCTGAAAATAGTGGCCTTTTGTGTTGACATTATAATTAAATTTGAATATAAACAATTTTCGTTGCACAGCTTGGACAATTCGAAGCTGTGCATCACACCAACCTCAGGGCTTTGCCGAAGTGGTGGAATTGGTAGACACGCTAGACTTAGGATCTAGTGCCGCAAGGCGTGGAAGTTCAAGTCTTCTCTTCGGTACCATATATAAAAACAGGGAGTTAGCTAAAATTAGTAACTCCCTGTTTTTGTTTGGGTCAACGGTAATATCAGTTTTTAGCTCATCTTTTTTTTAAATTGAGTCTGTCCTTTTGACCAAATAACAATCGTTCTATTTTTTTTACGGTTTTGGCCAGAAGGCTCTTAAAATGTAAAGTTATTTTTGAGTGATTAGTGGGCATAACGTCTGGTTCCGATGTAATTTGATTTGAAATATGGGTTGTTAAGGTTGGCAATCACAACCCTGCGTCCTTTGCCAGGTGCATGAACAAAATTGCCATTACCAATATATAAGCCTACATGAAGGCCCTGGCTTTTATTCGAATTTTTAAAAAATACCAGATCGGCAGGTTGGGTATTTGAAAATTGAACAACCCGTCCTTTGCGAAGTTGCTTACTGGTAATTCGGGGAATAATAATATCTGCTTTTTGATGGGTATATACAATCAAGCCGCTGCAATCAAAACCCTCGATAGGCGTTTGACCACCCCACTTATAAGCGATACCAACACTTTGCATGGCATATTGAATAATGGTTTTTCTCTTTTGTGATATCTCTAATTATTCCAATTCTTGCATAATTATTACCTTTGGAATCTTTGATACTAGCTGAAGATAGAAAAATTGGAAAATTACTACCATCTTTTTTTACATTTAATAAAGTACCCTGCCAAGAATCGGTATAATTTTTTGATTTGTAAACAACATCATTTATTTTCTTTGGGTTATTCAGTGAACGAAGAATTTTTACTTTTTTACCTAAAATTTCATCTTTCGAATATCCATAAAGTTTTACAAAAGCATCGTTGATAAAAATTATTGAATTTTTCAAATCTGAAATAACAACACATTCACTTATATTTTGAAAAGAATGTGCTAATAATCTGAACTCTATTTCTGTTTTCTTTGAAGTAGTTATATCTTCAAAAATTCCAGCACTAATTAAGTTCTCATTATTATTAGATAAATCGGCAAT
>JAKIUJ010000205.1 GCA_021647625.1 Desulfobacula sp. | reverse complement strand
GTACAAAGACCGTGAAAAGAAAAACTGGAAAATCATGGCACTTTCTGCCATGGAGTTTATCAGAAGGTTCCTGCAACATGTTCTTCCCAAAGGATTTATGAAAATCAGGCATTATGGATTTCTTAATCCCAACTATGCGTTGTCCATTGAGAAGATCCGTGAACTTATTTCATTTATCCATGACATTATTACACTTTTTACAAAAATCCCGAAACCGGAAATACCAGGTATTAAATGCAGGCATTGCGGGCATAATTTGAAATTTATTTTCTTTGCAAAGCCTGAACCACGAGGCAGGCCAGGATAACTGCATAAAACTGATTACCGGTATTGGCGAACTTTACAAACAGCCTGACCAGCAATAGTTATTGAGCAGGTTTGAGCACCCGCACGCCCAATTGCCGGTATTTTGATTTCCGACCTGGGTTTTAATGACTGAAAACGGTCGTACTTCTGGTTTTTACATCAGAAGGAAGGTCCTCTTTTAAACTATTCATCGCACCTGGTCTTTAACACATCCACCAAATCGTTAACCTTTCCCTATTGATCCGCGGCTTCTTGAACCATGGATTAGTGCCGAGCCTCGTGCCTCGGCACGGTTACTAATCCTTTATCTGTTGTGTGCCGGGTACGGCACACGTTCTTAAGGGTGAGCCTATGATTTTCGTGTATGGAAGTCAGGGCAAGTCCCAAGCCCAGCCAGATGGAGGCGAAGGGCATAGTGTTATCACAACGGGGTATCCGGTGACCAATTTTCCCAAGGATGGAATATAATTTTATATCGAGGGATTGCGATTTTAAATGATGTGAAGTTTGGATATTTTGATTCAATGATAGGGCAATATTCTAATATAGTTGATGGATTGTTCGTTGAATCAATGGATTTACATAACAATTTAATAGTGACGGTCAGGCATCTGGCGGTGCTTTGTGCCGGGACAACAAAAAAGTTTTATTTGGTTTAGCCTGGATATTTAGACGTATGGGGTAGGATCTTTGATACCTGCCTTTTCAAATCCTTTTATTCGGTGAAGACAGCTGTCGCAGTGGCAGCAGGACCGGCCCTCATCATCCGGATCATAACATGAAATGGTTAGTGAATAATCCACGCCGAGTGCTGTTCCTGTTTTAATAATTTCCCCTTTTGAAAGATGGATCAGCGGCGTTTCTATCTTGAGCACCGCCTCTCTGGTTACACCGGTTTTGGTGGCAAGGTTGGCCATGGTTTCAAAAGCACTGATGAATTCAGGCCTGCAATCCGGATATCCGGAAAAATCCACTGCCGTCACGCCGATATAAATTGCTGCTGCTTTTAAAACTTCTGCCCAGGCCATGGCATAGGATAAAAAAATTGTATTCCGGGCCGGGACATAGGTAATCGGGATATCATCATATTTTATCTGGTCTAGGGAATCATGTTTGGGGACACTGATGTCATCGGTGAGGGCAGAACCGCCAAATTGTCTTAAATCAATATCAATAATTTTGTGAGAGATGGCCCCAAGGGCTTTTGCTACATTTTTTGATGCTTCAAGTTCAACACTATGGCGTTGTCCATACCTGAAGCTTAAGCTGTAGATATCGTTCCCTTTTGACTTGGCAATGGCCATGGCAGTGGTGGAATCAATCCCGCCACTGGAAAGTACAACGGCTTTTGGGCACATAGGTTTTAAACTCCTCTTTTATCCGGGTCCCAGATAACTTTGTGCTGTTGCAAGGAAAGTCTTGCACAAAGATTGTCTTCCAATATCCAGGCAGAAAGGATGGAAGGATCAATGCTCCCAAAGACAGGCGAGAGATGGATGTTTGCCGGCTGGATATTTGTTAATCGAGTTTCAATGATCTTTTTTGCAAATTTATAGTCTTTTTTTGATCCGACAACAAATTTGATTTCATCATGCAAAGACAGATGATCAATATTGGGGGTTAAAAAACTGTTCGATTCATTGCTTGATGGGCATTTAATATCAATAATTTTTATGCACCCCGGATGGAGATATTCAATGCTTTGACTGCCATTGGTTTCTAAAAGAACCTTGAATTTGTTTTCAATTAGTTTATTAATCAACACGGGTGTCGCATCCTGCAGCAAAGGCTCCCCACCGGTAATCTCCACCAGGTTGCAATTGAATTGTTGCACATGTTGTAAAATCTGATCAATGGACATGGACTCTGATTCATCTTGAGCATATATGGTGTCGCACCAGGAGCAGTTCAGGTTACAGCCGGACAGCCGGATAAAAATACAGGGCAGTCCTGTAAAGGTGGATTCTCCCTGCAGGCTGTAGAAAATCTCACAGATATTGAGTCGCAATTAGTCCTCCTGATACGAAGAACCGCATCCGGGACTTTCAAATACCATTACTTTGCTTACATGGATATGTTCAGTATTCAAACGGTGGGATAGTTCTGTATATAATAATTTCGAAATATTTTCAGAACTCGGATTAATACTGCCAAATTCAACAATTTCATTAAGATTTGTATGATCCAGCTTGCTTAAAACATCTTTTACAACGCTTTTTACATCTCGAAAATCAACACCGATGCCAAGTTTGTTTAATTTGGTGCATTGTATATAGGCTTCAACGATCCAGTTGTGGCCATGCATATTGGAGCAATTTCCATCATAGCCTTTTAACGCGTGGGCAGCAGCAAAATGGTCTTTAACGTAAATTTCATATACACCCGGCATAAAGCCTCCTAAAAAATCATTCATTAATGCGAACAATATTAACATATACTTTGTTTTTAATCAAAAATGTCAAGAGGGAATGGCCCAAAAAAAAAGCCGGTAATCATGTAAAAATGAATACCGGCCATTGTAAAATCTGGTAGCGACGCAGAGATTTGAACTCCGGACCCTGCGGATATGAGCCGCATGCTCTGACCAACTGAGCTACGTCGCCAAAAACCCGTGTTAAATATCACATAGTAAGATAAACTGTCAATGTTTTATTTGTCACTTGTTCTGTACTTTTGTGAAATTTATTACTTTTACCGTGAAATTTTGTAATTTTTCAGGCAAGTCGGAAAATACAACCATGAAGGGAATCGTGGCTCCCGGCCTAATATTTATGTTGGAGTTATGATGCCCTTGTTTAACTGAAAGTAATTTGTTTATATCAGTAATATTTCCTGTTTTTAACATCTCCTCTGTGACTATGTTTCCACAAAAAGCAGTCTTTGTTTTTGCTTCAATCTTACCTTTGGTGATCAAAGCTCCTTTGATTTCAATATGGCTGAAGGTAATTTTTGATGGATTTTCAACTGTCCCGGTGATGACAAACAGTGTGCCGACCGTTGAATTGGTAACAAATCTGCCATTTACGCTTTTTTGGTTAGGAACAGGTTTGATATCTATTATTTTTATCGATTTCGGTTTTACCAGATTCTCGATAAAAGGAATTTTGACATCAGATAGATATGGAATTTTATACCCGGTCATCAAGCTTGCAATGTAAGCGCCGGCCACCAAAAGGAAAAGAAATATCAATACCAGGGCAGGTTTGCCTATAAGGGGTTTTGTTTTTTTGTGTCTTCTTTGAGTATGAGTTTCCGGTTCGGGTTCAGGCATGTCTGTTTTTGTACTCTCATTTGTTTTTACATTTTCTGCTTCAATGGTTTCCGGCTCACCATATTCTATATCCGGTTCTACATCAGGTTCGGTTTCTTGTTCCAATACATCATCATATTCACTAAAATTGTCTTCTATCGTTATCGGCGGCGGGGCTTTTTCTTTTTGACTTTCATCAAGGGAAAGGTCCATTTCATCGTTATCTGTTTCCGTATCAATTTCTATTTCAAGACCATCCTCCTCTAAAGCCCTGTCTTTGGTTTGGTCCACTGCGGTCTGGTCATCTTTGGGTTGATCATCATCGGAAACATCAAAATCAAGTTCGAAATCATCCTCAGCCGAGAACTCATCGGGCTCATCGTCTACAACAGAGTCTGTCAAGGCGCTATCTTCAAGTTCCGGTTCCGTCTCAAGTTCAAGACCCGGGCTGCCTTCTAATTCAAACTCCGGTTCATCATCCTGCATCACCGAAAAATCAGTGTCATCTTCATCAAGGGGTTCAAATTCAATACCATCAAACTCTTCAGGTTCTGCATCATCAAAATCCAAAGTGCCGTCTTCTTCTGAGGAATTGTCTTCTAATTGAAGTTCTGACTCCTCTTCATCTTCCAAGGCGGGGCCAAATGAAAAATCTTCTTCCACTTCAAAATCTGATCCGATGTCTTCGGGTTCAAAATCGCCTGATTTAATGTCCCCGGGTTCATCAATTGCAATGTCTTCATCTTCATCAAGTTCAAGGTCAGGGGTTTCAAAATCAAGCTCGGAATCTTCCAATGAAAAATCATTGTCTTCCATCTCAAAATCAGTTGTTTCTTCAAAATTTGTGTCGTCAATCGCCTCAATTGGTGTATCTGATGGTGTATCGATTGATGTATCAGGCGGTATAGAGACGTCTGGTGTAAAATCTGATTCAGCTTCAAGTTTCAACGGCGTTGTAAAAACAGTGAAAATATGCCGGCAAACACTGCAACGGACTTTTGAGCCGTCATCCTTGATAAGGGTATCATCAAGGTTAAATCTGGTGGAACATTCTTCACAGGTAACGATCATGGGATTCCCCTTACTCTTTAAAGTTTTAAATCATAGATGGCTGGAAGATTCCTGTGTTTTCCATTATAGTCCAGTCCATAGCCGACGATAAAGCCTTTATCAAGCGAAAAGCATGAATAATCAACATTAATTTCTACCTCACGTCGTTCATGTTTGTCAATTATATTCCTGTTTCTGATAGTTGTTGAATCAACTTTTTTTGTTCTCTGGTCAATTGCCCAGGCATGTTTATATTAACCACAACAAAGAGATCTCCGCAACCATTTCCTTTCATGTGGGGGATGCCGTGGCCGGGTATTCGCATTTTGGATTTATGATTTGTTCCCGGGGGCAGTTTTAAATTAAAGGTTTTGCCAACAGGGGTGACAACTTCTATGGTATCCCCTAGCAAGGCTTGCGTCATTGTTACGGGTTTAGCAAAAAGTATATCATTGCCTTCAATGGTGTAATTATTTTCGGGTATGGGATTGGATTTGATATACAGGTTGCCGGCAGGTCCGCCATTGGGGCTTGTTTCGCCTTTGCCGGTCAGTCTTATTTTTTTGCCCTGTATCAACCCTTTGGGGATTTTTACTTCAATCGCTTTTGCCGTGCCCCCCTGGTTGATGGTAATCGTTTTTTTTGTTCCATTGATCAGTTCTTCAAGGGTTAATGGCAGTTCATATTCAAGGTCGCGCCCCTTCATTGGACGTCGTTGCTGGCCGAACCCACCATCCATTCCCTGGGAAAATGAATTACCACCCATGCTGGAAAAGCCACCCCGTTGTCTGCCTCTGCCACCACCTCCAAATCCGAACTCTTTGAAAATATCACCCAGATCAAAATTTTTAAAAATATCTTCCTGGGAAAAACGTTGCTGGAAGTCGGTTGAGCCATAGGTGTCATATTGGTTTCGTTTCTCAGGATCACTTAAAACGGCATAGGCTTCACTGATCCTTTTGAATTTATCTTCAAGAACCTTGTCTCCTTTGGTTTTGTCCGGATGATATTTTAGAGCAAGTTTCCGATATGCTTTTTTAATATCAGATGCACTGGATTGTTTATCAATACCTAAAATTTTGTAATAGTCGTCGGCCATTTGAATGTCCTTGTAATATTTATATCAACTGTTTATATCAATTATTTTAATTAGTTATGGTGTTAAAAATAAGCCTGATTTGTTTCAAGTCAAGTTATGTTTTTCTTTGTTTGAAAGCCAAAATAGCAACCATTAAAACAGAAATGCCTGCCGGTGTCATCCCATCTATTCGGGATGCCTGTCCCAGTGATTTGGGCAAAATGCGGCCCATTTTCTCCTGGAGTTCGTTGGACAGGCCGTGGGTTTGTGTATAGTCAAAATTGTCCGGGATATTTATTTTTTCAAGGTCCTTATATTTTTTTATCTCCTTTAGTTGCCTTTTAATGTATCCTTCATACTTGATCCGGATTTCAACCTGCTGTCGGGCTCTGTCATGTAAGGGGGCAGGAGAAGGGGCAATTTGTTTTACTGCATTATAATCCAGTTGGGATCTTTTTAATAACTGATCCAGTTTTACGCCATTCTTTATGGGGTTTGTATCTTTGGATATTAAAAAATCATTTACCTTTTGTGTGGGCTTTACCACGCTTGATTTTATTCTAAGAATCTCATCTTTTGTCTGGCCGTCTATTTGCTCACAAAATTGAAGGGTGGCTGCATCGACCAGGCCCAGTTCATTTCCGATCTTTGATAACCTCAGGTCAGCATTGTCCTCTCTTAACATCAATCTGTATTCAGCTCTGGATGTAAACATCCGGTATGGTTCGCTTGTTCCCTTTGTAACAAGATCATCGACCATGACACCCATATAAGCCCGGGAGCGGTCAAGTATAAACGGCGTTCTTTTCTGGACATTGCAGGCGGCATTGATACCTGCCCATAAGCCTTGCGCACCGGCTTCTTCATATCCAGATGTGCCGTTAATCTGCCCGGCAAAAAAAAGACCGGCTATTTTTTTTGTCTCAAGGGTGGCAGACAGTTCTATGGGGTTAATAAAGTCGTATTCAATGGCATAGGCAGGCCGCATTATTTTTGCATCTTCAAGGCCTTCTACTGATTGGACAATTTTGTACTGGATTGCAAGGGGCAGGCTGTTGCCAAGACCGGAGGCATATATCTCTTTTGAATCTATCCCTTCATATTCGAGGATAACATGGTGGCTTTCACGGTCCGGGAATTTGACAATTTTATCCTCAAAAGAAGGGCAATACCGGGCAGACTTGCCTTGGATATGTCCACCATACAGGGCTGAATATTTCAGGTTTTGCCGGACGATATCGTGGGTTTTGGCGTTGGTACTTCCCATGAAGCTCGGCAGCATGGGGTTTGTTAGTTTTGTGGTGGAATAGGAGAATGGTTTGGGGTGTTCATCTGATCGATGGATATTGAATTTGGAAAAGTCGATGGAGTCCGCGTGCAGTCTGGGTGGTGTACCGGTTTTCATTCTCCCGATATCAAATCCAAGTTCTGCAAGGTTT
>JAKIUJ010000204.1 GCA_021647625.1 Desulfobacula sp. | reverse complement strand
GTCTGTCTGCCCTGAATATCAAGTAAAAGGGGACATTGGATTTGAAACCGGAGATGTTGATTTTGACGGAAATGTGGTTGTCAACGGGACTGTAAAGCAGGGATTTAAGGTTAAATGTGCCTCATTGACAGCCAAAGAAATCCAGGGGGCTGAAATTGACGTTGAGGGTGATTTAAATGTTTCTTTAGGAATTGTGGACACTGAATTAGTTAAGGTAAAGGGATCGGTCCAGGCCAAGTTTGTTCATAATTCAAAAATCAGTGCCTTTGGTGATTTGATTGTACAAAAAGAGATTATTGATTCACAAATCTATCTAAGTGGTGCCTGCATCAATAAAACAGGGGTGATTCTTAATTCAAAAATTTCTGCTAAAATGGGCATTGAAGCAGGCAATATCGGCAACAAATCCTCCAGGCCTTCAACCCTTACGGTGGGCGTGGATGAGCATACCAATCTTTTAGTGGCCAAAGTAGATTCAAAATTGAACATCAATCATAATGCTGCCGAAGAATTAAAAAAAGAATGCCGGGAATTTGAAAAAGAAGACCAGAAACTCCATGCAGAAATTTCAAAACATGCCTATGTCCAGGACAGATCCCAGCTGGAACTCAAAGACATTGAAAAGAAAATGGAAAACCTGAAAGCATCCGGTAATATGGCTGCCTATCAAAAGATATCCAAGGCTGTCAAAGAAATCAAAAAAAATGCAAAAAAAGCAGAAGAAAAAATAAATGCAGGATTTGACCGCCAGGATGAAATTGAGCTTGAAAAAACACAAAAACTGGGTCGGATTAAAGAACTTGAAGAATTGAACAAAGACCTTTTGGACGAAAAAAAACGATTGCTTGAGTTCTCGGACAGACAAAAACCATTACCACAAGTTAAGGTTGGCAAAAAAATTGAAGCTGCCACGAAAATCTTTTCAGGCAATGCGTCCTTAACCATATATAATTCTTCGTCACGCTGCAGGATCAGAGAATATTCAAGAAGCCCCGATGGTATCGGCGGAATCGAATTTTATGAAATAAAAATTGGCAATTATTGATCATCCAGTGCTTTTTTTACTATTTTAGCCAAGTCTCTTCTGGAAAACGGTTTTTGAATAAAGCACACCTTTTCATCCAAAACGCCATGGTGTGATATGGTATTGGCTGTGTGACCGGACATGAAGACAACTTTTAACCCAGGATTAAAAGTTTGAAGTTTGCGGGCCAGTTCGGGTCCATTCATTCCAGGCATGATTATGTCGGTAACTATCAGATGACTCTCACCCTTGTATTTTTTGACTATATTCAAGGCTTGCTCCGGGGCGCCGGCGATCAACAAATTATAGCCCAGCTCCTTGAGGATTTTTTTAGTAAGTTTTAAAACCGATGGCTCATCTTCCACCACCAATATAGTCTCACCGTGCCCCGGATTGATTTCAGGCATGTTTTTCTTCCGGATTGGAGCAAATTCCACCCCGTGCCGGGGAAGGTATATTTTGATGGTTGTACCTTTGCCGGCCTCACTGTATACGTTGATAAATCCTTTGTTCTGCTTGACGATACCGTAGACGGTGGAAAGACCCAGGCCGGTACCTTTATCTCCATCTTTTGTTGTAAAAAACGGTTCAAAAATATCGTTGAGTATTTCCCTGTCCATACCGCACCCATTGTCGCTTACCGACAAAAGTATAAACTCGCCTGGTACAAATCCCTCATGATCCATGCAATAGTCCTTATCCAAGACAATATTTCCGGTTTCAATAATAAGCCTGCCTACCCCTTTTATTGCATCACGGGCGTTGACACAAAGATTGGCCAGGACCTGATCGATCTGGGAAGGGTCCATTTTGATGGGCCACAATCCTCCCCCCGGCATCCAGGTAAAACTTATATCCTCGCCAATAAGACGTCTGAGCATTTTAAGCATCCCTTCCACGGTTTTATTAAAATCAAGCACCCGGGGAGCGATGGTTTGCTTGCGGGCAAACGCCAGAAGTTGCCTGGTAATATCCGCAGCATGCATTGCAGCCTTGAGAATTTCTGTAAGGTCGGCGTGCAACGGCTCTTTGGGATCAGTTTTCTCCAAAGCAAGTTCCGTAAACCCCATTATCACACTAAGGGCATTGTTGTAATCATGTGCGACCCCGCCTGCCAGCCGTCCCACAGATTCCATTTTCTGGGCCTGACGAAATCTTTCTTCACTTTTCTTAAGCTCTTTTTCGGCTTTTCTGCGCTTTGCATCCACACGGGATTTATACAAAGCCATTTCGATCGTTATCTTAAGTTCCCTATTCCGGAACGGCTTAAGTATATATCCAAAAGGGCTGATAACTTTGGCTCGTTCAAATCTTTGCTCGTCAGCATGGGCAGTTACAAAAACCACAGGAAGTCCAAAACGAGATTGAATAATTTTACCGGCTTTGATCCCGTCCATATCACCTTTGAGCACAATATCCATGATCACCAGATCAGGACCAAGTTCTTCTGCTTTTTCAATAGCCTTCTCAGCATAGCTGACTTTTGCGCAAACATCATATCCAAAATTTTTCAAACGGTTTTCGATATCCATTGCAACTACACCGTCATCTTCTACAATTAAAATTTTTGATTTTGACATTACTTTATATCCTTGGTTTATATTTGGTCTTTTTTAACCTGAATGTGAACTTTGTGCCCCGGGCTCTATCCAATTCCATTTTCCCTTCAAGTGTTTCTTC
The DNA here is from genome assembly GCA_021647625.1 of Desulfobacula sp. GTDB lineage: Bacteria > Desulfobacterota > Desulfobacteria > Desulfobacterales > Desulfobacteraceae > Desulfobacula. The sequence goes on along the minus strand of JAKIUJ010000204.1, from coordinate 4,448 downwards.
AGCCAGTACCTTCACAAGATTCAGGCCCATTGACTTTGTATTCTCGATATCCAGACTTTTTGGTATCCCGACTCCATTATCTTTGATAATCAGTTCAAATTCCTCTTGGTTGAGTAAAATTATGGATATATCAATTTTTCCATTTCTCCCGTCGGCAAATGCATATTTCAGGCAGTTAGAAATCAATTCATTCACAATCAACCCGCATGGAATGGCAGTTTCAATGTCCAGAAAGACGCCTTTATTATCAATATGCAGCTTTATTGCACTTGTATCAGTCCCGTGTAAAATGAATAAATCCGTTGTAAGATCGTTAATATATTCAGCAAAATTAATTTTTGTAAAATCTCCGGTCTGATAAAGCTGCTCATGAACAAGTGCCATGGATAATACACGATTTTCACTCTCCTTGAGCAGATCGGCAAATTTTTTATCTTCAGTTTTTCCCGATTGCAATCTGAGCAAACTGATAATCACCTGCATGTTATTTTTAACCCTATGGTGAATTTCACCTAAAAGGACTTCCTTTTCTTTAAGAGAATCCTTTATTTGCTCCCTGCTGGTCTCAAGCTCTTTCTGGGTATTGATGTGCTGATCGATTTCATGTCTAAGCCCCTTGTTTAGGATATTTAATTCAACAGTTCTTTCATTCACACGTTTTTCTAAAAGTCTATTCATCCTTTCCAATTCATTCTTGGCTTTATTGACTGATCTTTGCATAAAATTAAAGGCGCGTGTAAGCTCTCCAATTTCATCATCGCGAATGATTGGCATATCTTGTTGCACATGGCCTTTTGCAAAACGCCTCACAGACACCGCAAGAGCGAAAATAGGGTTGGTAAGGGCAATGGCCCGGCTTCTGGAAACAGAAAAAGCGATTAAAATCATAACAAAAGCCAGGACCCCCAAAATCGCAAGAATAATTTTTATTGCCCGTGACGATTCCAATGACTCATCCTGCATAAACTTATTGGCATTGAACGATAATTGATCTAAAACCTCAATAACTTGCCTGGCAGCGGGAACCGTTTCTGATGCCATAAAATATTGCGCCATATTCCACTGATCTGATTTTCTTAAATTTATGGCCCGATCCGCCAGCTTTTTAAAGGCTTTTGCTTCATGACGAAAAAGATTCAGCAGCCGCTTATGTTCAGCACACTTTATTGAGCCATGGACTGCCATACCCTTTATGATTGCCAATGCCTTATTCCAATTATTCCAGCATTCCTTTTCAAGAGACAAAGACCCTTGAAAAATAATTTTTTCAAGATGTAGAAAAGATAGAAAAAAATAATAGTCTGCATTAAAAAGGTCAAATATTCCCTCTGTCACTGCCAAAGATCTTTCTTTTTTTGATTGTGCTGCCATTGATACTATGATTTGCTCAATTGAGTTAACCACAGGTTCGACCTCAAACCGGTATAAAACTTTTGCAGGTTCATTGCCCGGGGTTTGAGCAACATTATTTACCCACCACTGAGATTCTTTTAATTCAACCAGCAACGGTAAAAGCTGGTCCATCAAATTTTTTATCCCTGCTTTTTCAAGGAATATCCCATGGGTTTGCAAAATAAAAACAGAGGGTTCAATCTCTTCCGCCCAGGTTTGTTCCCAATCTTTTAAAAATATTTTATCCCCCAAACTTACCCACCCTCTGACATCCGCAAGTGACCGCTGAACATCAGCAAGGATTTTTGATGACGCCTGGGCGATGGGACCGCCATTCTCAGCCAGCGCAAGTACCTTTGAATGGAGATACCCATTGGATACAAGTGCAAAAAAAAGCATGATAAAACCTATGGATGCAACGACAAGATGGGATTTAAGCAATTGAAAAGCAAATCCATGTTTATGCCATCCCGGTATCTTTTTCAGATTTTTTCTACCCATTTGTTTTCCTCTGGATTACGATGCACCAAAGTCTTATTTGTTCAGGATAAAACCGTTAATTTGCTTTAATTGTATTTCGAGTATCCTGGCATGGTGGTATACATCCGAAGGATATTTCCGCCCGGGATAAAAAACCGGTCTTGGTTTTTTTTTAACACCGAATTTTTTATGAAGAAAGTCAAGCCGGGCAACAATCAATGAAGCAACATCAAACACATCACTGGGCGTAATATTTTTTTTATCAATATACCTGGTGTCGATGTCTAGCATCTTCAGCCCGGCTGACTTATAAATTGATGAAATTATTTTAAGACAGGCCAAAAGCCTTGTATAGACATCTGCCGGATTTTTTTTAGTTTCAAAAACTGCGACAGATGGAATACGTGTAAAACCTGAGTGCTGTGAAAGCAATCGGGCGGCATACCCAATGGCCAGGTTAACTCTCATATAAACATCGCTTGGTGAAAATCGTCTCTCCAGCAGCAGGTTCAATTGACGATTTATTAACATGATCTTTTTAAAAACATCTGATGGTGTTTTGGATAAATCAGGTTGGGGCATAAAATCAGCTTTGGAAATATTCAAATCATCCATGACTATTTTAATTGCTTTGTTTGCTTTTTCCACCAGCCCGAAAACATGAAACGGTTGAATCGATTCTTCGGGCACTAAAGGAGGAAAATCTTGAATGCGTGCGACCTCAAAAGAAAGACGATTGGATTTTTCAAACAGGGTTAACGCCTGGAAATAAACGTCCTGGGGTGCAGCTTCATTCACACGGATATCAAACTCAATCGGTTTTGGTGCGCCCATATACTGCCTTACAAGATCCAAATTGTAATTGACTTTTTGAACCGCCCCAAAAACATCCGATGATGTGATGACCTGCTTACCACCTGAAAAAGTGTCCCCTGCCACAGCTTTTGTGGAATTGATTTCAAGAACAAAAAATATAAACCACGTCAGACAAAGCGCAAAAAACAACTTACAAAAAAGTTTGGACATTATGAGATCTCCATGGCCCACTCAAAAACCAACTTTACATTTTAAAAGCCGATTTACCCTGGCCTGCTTTGCTGCGTCAACCCAAGGTATATTCCTGATATGCCTTATTTTTTTCACCCTTGCATGACAGGCGACTCAACTCCACAAACCGGCAATTTATTTTTGAGTAAACCCTTAACAAATATTTTATATTTTCCCTGGTAATTTAATAGTAAAGGTTGTGCCCTTTCCTACCTGGCTTTGGACATCTATTGTGCCCTTATGTTCTTGAATAATATTATAGGATATATTCATTCCAAGACCCGTTCCCTTACCCACATCTTTTGTGGTAAAAAAGGGATCAAATATTTTTGAAAGATTCTTTTTTTCAATACCGCACCCAGTATCTGAAATCGTAACGATAACATTTTGTTCATCTTTTTTTGTCTGAATTTTTATTTCGCCCTTTTCTTTAATAGCCTGGGCAGCATTTATCACAAAATTCATGAACACCTGGTTTAGCTTTTGAGGGTATCCGTCAACCATTGGGATCTTTCCAAAATTTTTTATTACCTCAGCTTTATATTTAAGTTCATTATTAACAATATTTAAGGTGGATTCCAGCCCCTTGTTGATATCAACAGCCATTTGCCTGTCTTTGCCCGGATGGGCAAAGCTTTTTAAATCCCCGACAACACTTCCTATCTGATCAGTACCGTCTTTGCAGTCATGGAGCAATTCAGGAATATCTTCTCTTATATAATCAATTTCAATATCTTTTTCATATTTGGAAATCATTTGAATTTGTCCTTTAATTTCATCGGACAGATATTCTTGATTAAAATCTTTTAACATATTGCCAAGTCTGCCGTAATGCTGCAATAATACTTCAATATTTTTCATGTAATCATTGAGTGCTTCCAGATTACTGCCAACAAAACCAACAGGATTATTAATCTCATGGGCAACTCCTGCGGCAAGCTGACCTATGGCTTCCATTTTCTGGGAGTTGAGGAGCCGGGACTGGAGCTCTTTTTTTTCTTTTTCAGCTTTTACTCTTTCACTGATGTCACGTATATTGCCTATATTAATTTTTCTATTATTTAATTTAAAAAAATTGGTTCTTATTTCCACAGGGAAAACAGCACCATCTTTTTTTTTGTGATATCTTATCGGAATTGCGGTCTCAACACCCTTTTGAATAATTCGTTTTGTTTTTTCAGGCTCCAAGGATAAATCAGTGACGTCCAGCTTTAACAATTCCTTACGGCTATACCCGTAAAGATGTTGTGCAGCGCGGTTCCCGTCCAACAGGCGCAAAGTTTTGGCATCAACCAATATCACGGCATCAGATCCTGACTTAAAAAGCATGCTGTATTTTTTTTCGCTCTCTTTTAATGCCTTTTCAGTCTTTATACGTTCTTTGTCCACCTTATCTTTATATCTCACATTCAACACCCTAAATACAAAAAGTTAAGGTTTTATCTAAAAAACAATTTGTAGTTATTTTAAGTGGTTAATTTGGTTAAGAGTGTTTTTGAATGAAATTTATTCGCTGAACAATATTTAGC
>JAKIUJ010000006.1 GCA_021647625.1 Desulfobacula sp. | reverse complement strand
CTGCTTTAATGATGTCTTCCATTTCATCGAGGGCCTGGTCAATATCGCTGCCATAAGATATCTTTAACGGCACAGCCTTGACGTCTTTATGGGATGCGATGGCCTGCAACAATTCGGCTTTCCCGTCGCCGCTCCGGGCAATCGTCGGGACAACAGGTACATTTAAAAGGCGGGACAATTTATCAATATCTATTTTAATGCCCCTTTTTTTTGCCACGTCCATCATGTTCAGTGCAATGGTTACAGGTATCCCGATCTCCATAAACTGAACAGACAAATAAAGGTTTCTTTCAAGATTTGATGCATCAACAATGTTAACGATCATCGCAGGTTTTTCGTTAACAATGAAGTCCCTTGCCACTACTTCTTCAAGAGAATAGGCAGACAATGAATAGGTGCCGGGAAGATCGACTATATCAAATTTTCCGGCATCACTAACACATATCCCCTGTTTTTTTTCAACCGTGACGCCGGGATAATTTCCCACATGTTGCTTTGAGCCTGTAAGGTCATTAAAAATAGTAGTCTTGCCTGAATTCGGGTTACCGGCCAAGACAATTGCTGTGTTCATTTTTTTTAAACCTCTACTTCTATTAAATCAGCTTCATTATTTCGAAGAGTTAATGTAAATTCCATAATTCTTACAGAGACCGGATCATAAAGAGGGGCCCGGCCCTGGACCTTAATTTTTTTTCCAGGAACAAGCCCCATATCCCTCAGCCGGCGCCCAAGCTCACCAAATGCTTTCACAGAGACAATTGTTCCTGTTTGATCCACCTGCATCTGTCTTAATATTATTTTTCCCATAACACCCTCCTGATATTTCTCTTTAGAACAAAATGTTTTTATACTTGAAAAGTTTTTTACACCTAACTTTTTCCAAAGTCAATACAAAACTTATGCTATGGTTAAAAAATAAGCATTTGACTTACTAAATAATTAAGGTTAAACATTATATCCAAATCAATCTGTGGAGAAAAAAATGATTAAAAAAGAATTGCTTTCCGAAAGTCTTGAGGATTATCTTGAAACCATACTGGAACTGCAGAAAACAAAAACAGTTGCCCGATCCAAAGATATTGCTGAAAAAATGGATATCAAACGCGGTTCTGTTACCGGAATGTTGAAAAAACTGGCCCGGCACAATCTGATAAACTACGAACCATACGGATATGTCACACTGACACCAGAAGGCAAAAAAATAGCCACCCAGATAGAACGGCGACATATTTTCCTTAAAGATTTTTTTTTCCGGGTTCTCAATGTAAATGAGGAGATTGCGGATCAAACAGCCTGCCGGATGGAACATGCCATGGATCAGAAGACCTTTGATAAGTTTAAAAATTTCGTCAAAAAAATTGATTTGTGTCCAAATTGCGGTATTGAAACCGATTAAACCGTTTTCAATACGCTTTCCGGTGTTCCTTTATACCATTATCGCTGGATTCCCCTTGACTGTATAGTGCTTATAATCAATTTTAATTGACTTCATGCCGGTGCTTTATAATATAAGGTAAAAAATGTACTAAGTCATATGGAAAGCACTGTAGGTCTTCTTTTTTCATTACCGGATCAAACTTGTCTTTGTGCAGATCCATCAAGTCTGATTCATGACCACAAAATGTGAGAAAAAAAATGATCATAAAGTCCATCCTTATAAAAATTAAAAATTCTTTCACAGATTTGCTGCCCATTATTCTGGTCATTGCTTTTTTTCAAATTATTGTCTTAAAGCAGCCATTACCACAAATGGGTGAAGTTCTTTTTGGTGGGCTTCTGGTGGTCACCGGTCTAACCTTATTTGTTCAGGGTCTTGAAATGGGGCTGTTTCCGATCGGAGAAGCAATGGCACATGCCTTAGCCAGAAAAGGAAGTCTATTCTGGTTACTTTGTTTTGCCTTTGCTCTGGGATTTTCCACAACAATAGCAGAACCTGCTCTTATTGCGGTGGCCTGGGAAGCAGCAGAAATAGCCGGTCAGGGAGGTCTTATAGCCACAAACCGGGAATCTTTAAACAATTATGCCTTTGGACTTCGCATCTCGGTTGCATTTTCCGTGGGACTTGCCATCCTTATCGGCGTTTTGCGAATACTCAGGGGCTGGCCTATTCATTATCTGATCATCAGTGGCTATGTTGTTGTCATGCTGATGACCATCATTGCTCCAAAAGAAATTATCGGAATCGCCTATGATGCCGGAGGTGTTACCACATCCACCATCACAGTCCCCCTGGTTGCAGCTCTTGGCGTAGGTCTTGCCTCCTCCATCAGGGGCCGAAGTCCGTTAGTGGATGGGTTTGGCTTAATTGCTTTTGCCTCTCTTCTTCCCATAATTTTTGTCATGGGGTATGGACTTATAATATTTTAATGAAAAAGAGAGGGGTACGGTGGAATTTATATATGAGTTCGGTAAAATATTGCTCGCCACCTGTCGAGATGTACTGCCGATCATTGTTCTTATAATTGGTTTTCAGCTTCTGGTTCTACGTCAGTCAATTCCCCATCTGCGTGGTCTCATCATCGGTGGTGTATATGTTATCATTGGCCTTGCTCTGTTTTTAGCAGGGCTTGATAAAGCCCTTTTCCCATTGGGGAATATTATGGCGAGCCAATTGTCTGATCCCGCCTTTATATATGGTACAGGAGAAATCATTACCCAGGCGGATTGGAAGGCATATGGCTGGGTATATCTTTTTGCTGCCATGATCGGTTTTGCCACCACTATTGCCGAGCCATCTCTCATTGCTGTAGCATTTAAGGCCAGTGAAGTCTCTGCCGGAACAATCAAACAATGGGGTTTGCGGATTACGGTTGCCATAGGTGTTGCTTTTGGAATAAGCCTTGGAACGTTTCGAATTGTCACGGGCACCCCACTTTACCTATATATTATTGTGGGATATATGATTGTTATTGTGCAGACCGTATTTGCCCCGAAAAATATTATAGCCCTGGCATATGATTCAGGCGGTGTCACGACATCAACAGTTACTGTGCCTTTGGTGACAGCACTTGGACTTGGGCTGTCCGCCACCGTGCCCGGGAGAAATCCGGCCCTTGACGGATTTGGTCTTATTGCCTTTGCCAGTTTGTTTCCAATCATAGCCGTTATGGGATATGCTCAGTTAATGCAATGGTCAACTCAACGTAAAATAAAATCTATGGAGAAAAAAAATGCGCTTTAAACTTATCTTAGCTTCCGTAAAAGCGGATATCACTGACCGTATTGTTGAAGCGGCAAAAAAAGCAGGGGCTACCGGGGCCACAATCATACCTGCCAGAGGAACGGGTATCCATGAAGCAAAAACCTTTTTTGGCCTCACTCTGGAAGCACAAACAGATATTGTCCTGCTGCTTGTTGAAGAGCACCTTGTTCCAAAAATATTAGATGCCATAAAAACAGCAGGGAAATTTCATAAACCGGGAACCGGTATTGCCTTCGTCGTTCCGGTTGAAAACGTTGTAGGTCTGGATAGTCAGATGGAAAAATTTAAAGAAGATGTTCGTAAAAGTTATTTTTAATTATTAAATTTTTATTTTAAGAGGAACTTATGGAAAATGATAAAAAATTAATTATTCGTGCAAAAGATGTAATGCAAAAGACAATTGTATTCATCGATGGTATGGCCACAGCAAAAGAGGCTGCGGCTAAGATGAAATCGGAAAAAATATTCTGTCTGATTGTTAAAAAAAGGCATGCAGATGATGCCTGGGGGATTATGGTTGTTCATGACTTAATAAAGGGAGTAATCATATCCGGTCGATCACCCGAAGATGTCCATGTCTATGAAATCATGACAAAACCCATCATCACTGTTCCGTCAGATATGGATATTCGTTATGTAGCACGACTAATATACCGTGCTGGAATCCGCCGTGCCCCTGTTGAAGAAAATGGTAATATTGTGGGTGTAGTTTCACTTTCTTCATTGATTTTAGACCATGATCTCTTTTAGGAATCGTTACAAAATAACTTGATCTAAATTGTTTCCAAAGCCCCTTAAAAGACTGGGTATTATGAAAATAAAAGATCAACTAATTTTGTAGCCGATACTTAGTTGTTTTCTACCAAACGCAGTCTTAGGAACGGAAATTAAATAAATTACCCATAATTATTTACATTCCTGATCCGGATCTCTTTTTCCAAACGGCAGTAGCTGTAAGGCCTTTATGTTTTCTTATGATACGCCCTCCATCGCAGATACTTTCCAGGTAGGATCTGATGATCCGTTCAAGGTCTTTGCCCGGCTTATCGCTCACCTTTTTAAAAAAAGCCCGTTGCCGATCAAGCTCCTCTTGAACCATTGTATCCTGGTTCCATTCAACCGTATCAAAACTAATTTCAGGGAAAACCCCCAGAGAAAATAAAAGATTTATCTTAAATAGAATGGACTGGGGCTTATCTTCTAACTGTGTGTCCATAATTTTTTCCCAGAGCGCTGCAAGAATCGGATGGGTTTGTTTTGCTGCCCACCCACGGATGGCGCAGCCATTTTTTGAACAATTTATCATCTTAAAAAAAGAGTCCGGTGTGGCAACCCCCGGGGACATAAAAGCGATGACAAGATCAAACCGGTCTTTCCAGTTTTTTTGTTCGATATCCAGTGTATGCCAGTCTCCCTGATGAATGGAGATTTTGTCCCGGGCCGCTTCATTCTCATCCATGGATAAAAGATGCCTGAACTGATCAAGCATCCCCTTTGAAAAATCAATGGCAGTTACATTGGCCCCCCTATGGGCCAGGGCAATTGAAAGCATTCCCGTTCCACAGCCAATATCCAGGACCTCCATTCCCTCAAATAAAAGATTATTTCTTTCAAGCAGGCCAAGGGTTTTATCCTGTCTGCGGCTTTTTACTTCATTTTCATCCTGATTATAGCTGCCGGCAGCCTTGTCCCAATATTCTGCGCTGGAGTATCCTTTATGCACACTGTAGGTATCAGAGCTCTTGTCTTTTTGCCATTCGCTAAGCCAGAACTCTTTGTTAAATATAGAAGTCATATGTAAATCTCAAGTCATCTCTTTGGGTTGTGGGTCTGCTGTTTGTATTTCAGCATGCTGTAATTCATCATCTACCGGTGCAATAAAAATACTGCTGAGTTCATCAACAACATAATAGAGAGCCGGCACAAAAACAAGGGTTAACACCGTTGATGCAACAAGACCAAAGCTTATACTGACAGCCATGGGGATTAAAAACTGCGCCTGGAAACTGGTTTCCAAAAGCAGAGGGAACAGCCCTGCAACCGTTGTAACAGAGGTTAATAATACCGGTCGAAACCGGCTTTGTCCGGCATCAAGAATAGCATCATACACCCCTACACCGTATCTGGCTTTTGAATTTATAAAGTCAATCAGAATCAATGAATCATTCACCACGATCCCGGATAAGGCAACAACACCGAAAATACTGAACATGGTCAGTGCAATCCCCATAACATAATGGCCGACAACAGCTCCGACCAGCCCGAAAGGAATGGCTGTCATGATGATAAGCGGCTGGCTGTAAGACCGGAACTGGCTGGCTAAAAGTAAAAACATAATCATGGCTGCAACTGCAAACCCGACTAAAAGGCTTTCCATCATCTCTTTTGTTCTTTTTGCCTGGCCTTCCAAGTCATAACCAACACCCGGAAACCTTTGTACAAGGGTATCCAAATAATTTGTTTTTAAATTTTCAACAATCTTTTGTGAGTTTGCAATATCTTCATTGATATCAGAAATAACAGTAATAATTCTTTTACGATCCACCCGCTGGATGGATGAATACCCGCGTTTGACTGTCACTATCGCCACCTGGTTTAAGGGAATCTGACGGCCATCCCGTGTGCGAATTCTCAAATCATCAATACTGGACTCGGTTTCCCGCTCCTTTTTCGAATACCGGACCATCACCTTGATATCATTTTTGCCCCGCTGTATCTTTAAGACCTCGTCTCCATAATAGGCTTGTCGAATCTGGGTGGCAATATCCGCCATGGTTACCCCTAAAGACCGGGCTCCTTCTCTGATTTTAATCTGGATTTCCATTTTTCCGGGTCTGAAATTATCTGTGATATCAATGGTGCCCGGATATTTGGCAATCTCATCTTTTAATTCATCCGCCGCACGCTGGAGTTGGTCAAGATCGCTCCCCACCAATCGTATCTCTATGGGGTTCCCGCCGGGTCCTCCCTGGATGATGCTGAAGGTAAGTTGTTCGGCACCAAGAATATCCCCTGTGAGTTCCCGCCACTTGGCCGTCACTTCAGGGGCTGCAATGTCCGGACGCATGTCGGCCGGAACAATTTCTATCCAGGCCTCACCGCAATGGCCTCCGTAAACACCCGGTTTCCAGTCGCGCCTTGGGATGATTCCAACCTGGGAAAAGTTATTAACGATTAAATCTTTTTTACCCTTCACCCGGTCACGGAAATACTCATTAAGCTCAAACGCACCCTGTTCAATTTGCTTAATAGTTTTTTCCGTGGCTTTAAAAGGTGTTCCCAAAGGATAAACCACCTCACAAATCATCCAATTACTGTCTGTTTTTCCAAACAATAGATAAGGAACATGCCCGCCGGCTAAAAGGCCGATACTGACAATGAGAAATGCGACTCCTAAGGCCAGCGTAAAATATCTATTTTTTACACAATACTTTAAAACCGGTGTATATACATGCAGAATAAATGCATTCATCCCTCTTTCAACCCGGTCCCGAATCCAGCCGTGAACTGCAAAAATATCTTTTTTCAACCATTCCAGCCAGAAAAAGCAAACCCTGTAAATCATAGTTTGACTCTTTTTGGGAGGCGTCAATGCATGCTCCAGATGCGCCGGTAAAATAATAAAGGCTTCCACCAGAGAAAATATTAGAATACAGATCACCGCCTGGGGCATTATCGCAATAAACTTGCCCATAATTCCGGTAATATACATTAACGGTGCAAAGGCAACGATTGTTGTGGTTACAGCCATCACAACAGGCCCGCCAATCTGGGCCACACCGTCTATCACTGCCTGTTTGGCTGTCTTTCCCATTGTATAATGGGTATATACATTTTCCCCGACAATAATGGCATCATCCACTAGAATACCCAGGGTCATGATAAATCCAAACATGGACAGCATATTTAAGGAAGCCCCGAAATAATCCAGAATTAAAAAGGCTCCCATAAATGAAATGGGAATTCCCAAAGCCACCCAGAAGGCAAGCCCAAGGTTTAAAAACATGGCCAGAACCAGAAATACAAGAAGGATACCCTGCAACCCGTTCCAGAATAACAGATCAATCCGCCCCTGGACCATTTCCGCCATATCAAACCAGTATCCCAAAGTGATCCCTTTGGGCATCAGGTCTTTATTTGCTTCAATATACGCTTTTACCGTCTTTGTAATGGAGATGGTATCCTGGCTGTCTGTTCTTTTCACCACAACAAGCGCCGCAGGTTTACCATTAAACCGTGCTTTTCTTTGTGTATCTTCAAACCCGTCATTAACCGTTGCAACATCACTTAGACGAATGACGGTGCCGTCTTCTTGTGTTAAAACGGGAATCCGTTCAAATTCATCCCCATTATAAAGCTTGCCCTTTGCCCGGACTAAAAATTCACCACCTTTGGTCTTAATCTTACCGCCGGGAAGATCAAGGCTTCCTGATTTCACAGCTGCCGCCACCTGGTCAAAAGACAGATTAAACTGCCTTAAACTTTCTTCAGACACCTCAATTGAAATTTCATATTCCCTGACACCAATGAGGCTGGCAAGGGTAATATACTCTGATTCCACCAGATCATCCCTGATCTGTTCTGCTGTTTTTCTAAGCAGCCCCTCATCCACATCACCATAGATGGCAAGATAGATGGCCGGATCATTATTTTTAATTTCTATGATAACCGGATCTTCCGCCTCTTCAGGAAAAGAATCGATCAAATCAATTTCGGCTTTTATCTCATCAAGCTTGTCTTTAATGTCGGTACCCGCCTTAAGTTCCAGGTTGACGCCGCCATAGCCTTCAAATGCAGATGAATACATCGTCTTGATACCTTCAAGGCTTTTGAGCTGCTCTTCAATCTTTATACAGATCCCTTCTTCCACCTCTTCGGGCGAGGCACCTGGGTAGCTGACGCCAATATCGATCATATCCAAAGAAAATTGCGGAAACATCTCCCGTTTCATATTGTAAACGGTAAATCCACCGGCGATAAAAAGAAAAATCATTATCAAATTTACCGAGACCCGATGCTCAACTGACCACCTGCCAAATGCTTTCATGATTTAATTCCCGTTTTCTTTTATGATAAGTTCCATGCCCTCAAGGGCACCGGGCAAAGGTGAAGAGATAATTTTGTCCCCTGTTATCAATCCTGATCGAACATAAATTTCATCTTCAAATTTTCGCAGGATATCTACTTTTTTCATCTTTAAATGATTGTCATTTACTATATAAAGGACACTCTTTGGTTTGAGCATGTGGCGCGGCACCACAAAAAGATTATCAATTGTTTCTCCTAGAATCGTACACTTTACAAATGTACCGGGTTTTAAATCAAAAATGCCTTTGATCTTCACATCCGGATTTAAAATTTCAAGGGTTATGGGAAGAGTTCGGGTTTTTTCGTCCACTTTGGCCTTTACCCGCACCACTTTTGCATCCCATACATGGGTTTTTAAACTCTCAAAATTAGCCACCAAAACTTTAGCCAAAGGTGTCTTGCCATTACCAAAAAACGATTCAATCCATTTCATTTTTTCCAAAGGGATTCGAACATCCACATCCAGGCTGTCTTTTTGATATATGGAGCCGATAATCTGTCCCGGATTGGCATACTCACCCTGCTCGGCATATTTATCCAATACAAATCCATCAAAGGCTGCGGTAATCTTGGTTTTAGCAAGTGCCAGGTCCGCTTTTTCAAAGTCCACTCTTGCCATGGAAAGAGCTGATTTTTTTTGTTCCATAGTGGTGCTGGTCAGGGACAATCGATTTTCAACATTCTGCAATTGAATTCTGCTTTGTAAATATTGCTGTTCCACCTTATCCAGGCTGTTTTCTGATGCAAATTGATTTTTTGTCAATGCTTTCATTCGATCCAGTTCTTTTTTGGCCAGTGCCATATTGGCCTTTGAAAGCAAGAGGTCTTTCTTAAGATTTTCAATATCCTGAACAAAGCTTGCGATATCGGTTTGGGCCTGATCGATTCGAACCTCGCCGGCCTGCAGGTCCAGTCGATAGGACCGCTGGTCAAGCCGGATCAATGTTTCTCCTTTGCCGATATAACCGCCCTCAATAAAGGAAGGATTAAGATAGGTAATTCTCCCGGGCACCTCCACGGCAATCTTTACAAGTTTTCTGGGTTTAACAGTGCCATAAGCGTTCACAGTCATCACCTTGGAAACCGATTCAGCAGAGATCACATTTACGCTTGGAGGCGTTTTTACGATCTCTTTTTTCTCGGGTTCTTTTTTAAATGAAACCAGCATATATGCAAGCACACCTGCAATGCCCAAAACAATCAACACTCTCAAAAATCTGAATAGGATTGTTATAACTTTTTTACTTGTGGATGGTGCTTTCATTTTATCCAAAATTATCTCCTTGCGAAGGTCTGCGAAAAGCTACCTGATTCTACAAGGCTAACGCATGTAACTTATCCGACCTAATAATTCCAGGTATTTGCGTTGTGAAGGTCAACGCCACAAAAACCTTTGTTTAGGAACGTACATTAAATTAAGTACCCATAATTATTGCTTTTTTCGCCGTCTTCTGCGTTTCTCGTTGGGCACATAGCTAGTTTAGCTTCCTCCTCGCGCCTTGAATACGACAAAAACTTCTGCTAATTATGGGTACTTAATTTAATTCCAGTTCCTTAGCATAAATATCTGTAAAACATTTGTACCAAATGTATTACGATAACTGTAAATTAAAAAATAAAATTCATGCCGGATTCACATGCGTTTACCCCCCTGAGTTTTAATCCGTTAGAATCCTTGTATATACCATGTTTTTTATTTTGGGAAGGCTTGGACATGTAAATAAATGTAAAAATTAACCCGATTAACTATCTTTTTGAAGTTTTAAGAAAAACGGAATAATAGTCCCTGAAAGAATCAATACGCCCGAACCGACAAACCCCATGGCGAAAAGAGACCTTTTTCTCCTAAAAATCCAATGAGAATAGGAACCACTCCCCCACCTATCAAAAAAGCAATGGGGATCGTACACTCAAATAGAGATAAAAAAGGCCAGCATGCTGTAAAAGTATCAGAAAATTTGAGAAACTTTTTAGAAAATTATATATTCAATCAACCGATTTCACGCATAGTTATCAAGGTAAGGATAAAAAGCTTGGAGTTACTGCTATGATTTTTCAGTCAGCTTAGACTCGGCTTTCGGCACAGAGATGAAAACAATGATAAGTTTGGCGGTAAAACCTTAGGGCTCACTCAAAAGGTTGGTTAAGCTCTTGGTTGTAAACTCGCTGTTGTGTATGAGACAGTTAAAGTTTATAGTTTCAAAAATACTCCGGCATTTCCAACATGACGTTTCACTGGATGCCGGCGGCGAATTAAAAACAGGCAGGACATATCAATAAAAGGAGATTAAAGAATGACGACGACTGACGAAGCGCAAAAAAAAACCCTTTGGTTGGGGATTGAAGAAAATCTATGTGAGCTTAATGCAGGAGAACTCTCAGGACAAGCCAAGGAAGCAGCGATTCAAAAAATCATTGGGGACCTTGACAGTGAAGGTTTTAATGTTTCCAAAAGCGGGGGCAAGATAATGCAGTTGCGATGGGCCATGGATGACATGCTGACAGTTGGAAGGCCATTGATGAAGGATTTTAATAATGCGGTGTCGGCGCTTTCACTGGAGGACGTCCTCGATCCTTATTCAGCGAGCAGTAACCTTATCGACAATCTTGGTGAAACGTGGAAAGAACTTAAAAAAGCCGAACGTAGACCGGACGTAATACGGATTGTCGAAGAAACAAGACTTGATTTGCTTGTAAAAAAAGCAAAAGAACTGTCTGAAAATGAAAGTATCCGATTCCTCATTGAAGAACAGTTGGCATCCGAGGTGATTGTAAATAAATTAGGCATTACAGAAGAAAAATTGGCCGGGGTGAACGCCGAAATTGAAAAGGAAAAGACAGAAAAGGATCGAGTGGCAACACTGCTCGAGGCGGTTGATGGCAAATCAGAAGAAGAAAAGGTGAAGCACTTAATTACCAATAATGTGACGGAGCAATTGATCATAGAGATGGCAGGTGTTGACCAGGGTGCTGTTAACAATGTCAAAAAAGCCATGGAAGAGGAACTCAAGGAGCAACAAAGATTAGCAGAGGAAAAAGCCGCCAAGAAAAAGGCCGAGGCTGCGGGACCTGCTTTGGAGGATATTCCTTCCGATGAGATGATTGACCACATTGATTCAATTCGCGAAATCATGGAATTTAGCGAAGTAGAGAAAGAGATCAGGACAATGTGTGAGCAAAGCGCCATCCCACAGTGCCTTGTTGACATTGCCGTTTCTGATCCCGACAAACTGGACGAACTCGAAAAAAAAGCAGAAGAATAATATTGATGGACTCGTAAAAAGTCCATTCGAAGCTATAGATGGCTCAGGGCTCACTTAAAAATTAATTATCAATTTTGTAAGTTGAGTCGCCTGGCAGGTAGGCGTGAGAACTGAGGTATGTCGAGATATGTCGCGTTTTCACAACGCAGTCGGGCAGGATGAATCGGCTCTCAAAATGTAAAGTTATTTTTGAGTGAGCCCTGAGCACAAAAGTTTGATATACAAGACGTAAATTTTTTACAGGGACTCAACAAGACATATAGTATGTTGAGTGTCTGTCAAAAAGATGCAACGCAGTAGATCGGACTTTTTGCGACGACATCAATATTATCAATAAATTCCGGACAATCGCATGTAAATTATTAGATTAAAGGTATAATCATTTCACCTGACCCTGAGGGCTCACTCAAAAATTATTTTTCAGGTTTTGCCTTTTTGGGGTCTGCTTTTTTGGCCGGTTTTTTCTTGGGTTTGGTTCCCCTTAAAATTCCGACAACATCATCTTTGTTTTCCGCCAGGCAAAATGAAATTTTTTCAAGCTGATTTTCGGTTAGTTTGAGTTTCGATTTTTCCAGGAATTCAAACATATTGTCGGCAATATCGAGCATCTTATCATAGGCGTCTGCTTCTCTTTTTGTCGCAAATGTCATCTTTTCCTCTCCATTTCTGACAACAATGTACTTAACTATTACAGCCATGTTTTCTCCTTGATCAAAACAAAATTGAGCATTTTTCCAACGAATCTATTTAATACTCCAACAGTTACAGTCATGCGCAGCCTTGGCACCTCGACCAGGGACGGCGCACAACAAAGCATGAAAGAACCTGATTCGGTTTGCATAGGCGTTTCATATATAAAACCTCTTAATATAAAAAAGGCCACAGGTAAAGGATTTTCCTTTGCCTGTGGCACATAGCCTAAAATATTAAATAGTGTTTGAACTAAAATTAATCTCGAATACAAGGCAGGATTAAATTTTAACCGGCATGATACTATAAGTATATCGAGGATTAAAATTCAGACCAACGCAGTAGCCGAATAAACTTACAATTTTCGACAAACACGGAACCCTTATACTTCAGGTCTTGGGTATAGTCCTGCTCTCTCTACGATTTCAGGTACTTTTTCTTCCCATTCAATAGCCATGATATGAAACCCTGCAACGCCATTGACTTCTTTGAGTTCCTGGATATGTTCAACACAGATATCAATCCCTTCCTGGGCCTGTTTTTCTTTGGAAACACCAGCCAGGCGAGCAATAATTTCATCAGGAACATCCATGCCTGGTACTCTGTTTTTCATATATTTGGCCATGCCCACAGATTTCATCGGGGTCATGCCGGCCATGATAAAGGTTTTATCTGTAAGTCCCCTATCAGCGGCTCTTTTGATCCATTCTTTGAATTTGTCCAGGTTATAGATACACTGGGTCTGGATAAATTCCGCACCACAGGCAATTTTTTTAGCCAGTCTTGGCACTCGAATCTCAAAGGGGTCGGCAAAGGGGTTGGCAGCCGCACCAACGAAAATTTTTGGTGGCTTTTTGATATCATCACCACCAAGAAATTTTCCTTCATCTCTCATGTAACGAACAGTCTGAACCAACTGCATGGAATCTAAATCATGCACATTCTGGCCCTGGGCACAATCACCAAAACTTTGGTGATCGCCGGACAGACACAGCATGTTTGGAATATCAAAGGAAGCGGCTCCCAGAACATCACTCTGAAGGGCAACACGGTTTCTGTCCCGGGTAACCATCTGGAGAACAGGTTCGATACCGATCAATTTCAAATGCACGCAAGCTGCCAGAGAAGACATACGGGTCATGGCAGTCTGGTTATCCGTTACATTAACAGCATCCACATGATCTTTGATCAGCAACCCTTTTTTTCGAACTTCTTCAGCATCAGTTCCCCGTGGGGGGCCGCACTCGGAAGTCACACCAATGTGGCCGGCTTTCATTACCCGTTCAAGTCTGCTTTTAGTATATATTTCGCTCATATGTTCACATCCTCTCTGGTTACTGTTCTTGGACCGCCGGCACGATCTTTTGACCAATCTTTGATCGGCATGACTGTTTCATAATCACCCATCTTATCCAATGCTTTGAGTCTGTCCACAATTAACTGCCATGCACAGTCCACATCTTTGCTGATCTCACATTTTCCATTGGTTGATCCGCCACAGGGACCGTTCATGACACGTTTGGCACAACGGGCCACAGGACAAATCCCACCGGTTTTTGCAAGGACACAAGCTCCACAGGCCTGGCATCTTTCTGTCCAGAGCCCTCTGTCCTCATTGGCACCCAGGCAGATAGTGTTTACACCAGGCAACAGCGGCATGGTGAGATATTTTTCTGCTGCAAACTGGACTCCCACGCCGCAAGCCAGAGATACAATGGCATCATAATCATCAATATTGGATCGTAATTCTTCCAGATATTCGTGATCACATTGTCTTTCCAATGTTCTTTCGCTGATCACTTTTTCTTTGCCCTTGGTAATGAAATACATTCTTAATGCAGAAGCCAATATTTCAACTTCTTTTTTACCACCAGCTTCACACACGGTTACACATTCGTTGCACCCTAAAATCAGAACTCTATCGAAATTTTTAATTTCCTCGATGATCTCTTCAATGGGTTTCTTTTCTGCTATTATCATAAGCAATCCTCATATTTTGCTGTTATATAGTGTTTGGGCAAAAACTCACCCATCTGCTTTGTTGCTGCAAAATCCTGAAATCCTCATGTACAATAGTACACTCCGGTTTCAGCATTTCTTGCGCCTTGCATATGGGCAACTTTTCGTCCAAACACGAGTTTTCGGTCAGCCACTATATATATTATGCTGCATTTTTCTTTTTAGTTTTTTGTTTTGCCAGACGAATAGGACTGGGTCCCAACTCTTTAATCTTTGCATCCATCTCAATGGAATACTTAGCAAACAAAGGGCCTTCCCCGGATGACAAATTAAACATCTTCACCCGTTCTCCGCCAACGCCAACTTTATCGAGAATCTTTTGTGCCTGTTCAACTCTTTTTCTTGCACGAAAATTTCCCTCGTTGTAGTGACAATCACCTTCCATACAACCGACCACGTAAACGCCGTCTGCTCCTTTTTCAAAGGCGCGCAAAATATGTATGATATCCACCTTTCCACTACAGGGAAGGCGAACAATCCTGAAGTTTGAAGGAATTTTTAATCTCATGGAACCTGCCAGGTCCGCAGCTGAGTATCCTCAAAAGTTGCAGCAAAATGCCAGAATGACCGGCTGAAATTCGTTTGTCATATTACCCCCTCCAGCAAAGATTCCACCTTGCTGAGCAACTGGTGATCTTCATACCAGTTCAATTTTATAGTTTTTGCAGGACATTCTGATGCGCACACCCCGCATCCCTGGCAGAGTGCCGGATCAATATAGCTAACGCCAAGATCATTGATAACCGGAACATTATAAGGACAGGATCGAACACAAACCAGGCATGATGCACAATTTTCCTGTTTCACTTCAGCGGTAACCGCAGACAGGGTCAACGATTCCTGGGAAAGGAATGTTGTAGCTCTTGATACCGCTGCCATGGCCTGGGTGATTGTTTCCGTAATCAATTTTGGTCCATGTGCCGTACCGCAGATAAAAATACCCTCAGTGGGGGCTTCCACCGGTCGCAGTTTCACATGGGCTTCCATGAAGAACCCTTCTGCATTTCTACCGGTTTTTATTATAGAGGAAAGCTCTTGTGTATCAGCGGCCTCAACACCGGCACTCAATACAACCAGATCGGCACTTACTTCAAGTTTTTGTCCAAGGACATGATCCTTGAAAGTCACCGCCATTTTACCATCTTCACCCTTTGCCACTTCAGGCTCATGCCCAGGCGTATAGCGAGAAAAGATCACCCCGAGATTTCGGGCCTGGGTGTAAAATTCTTCCATCATGGAGTACATTCTCATATCCCTGTAAAGAATGAACACATCGGTATCCGGACTCTTCTTTTTGAGCGCAATGGCGTTTTTTACAGCATTCTGGCAACAGATACGGGAGCAATTGGGATTTTTCTGATTTCTTGAGCCCACGCACTGGATCATGACCACACGGTCCGGATCATTTGCTTTATTATCCTGTATCATATCAGCCAGTTCTAATTGCGTGATGACGTTATCGCTTTGTTCATAAAGAAATTCTTTTGGCTGGTATTCATTGGCACCGGTGGCAACGATCATGACACCATGATCAATCTTTTTTTCTTCCATGGCAGTTCCCACCAGAATCGTCGTCTCAAAATTGCCTTTATAACCGCCAAATTCGACAATCAAAGATTGCTTTAAAACATCTATCTTATCATGGGATTCAACATAGCCAACCAGCTCTTTGATATAGCCCTGGACATCATCGCCTTCTATGGTGTGATACAATCTTTTACTCAAGCCGCCAAGCAGGTTTTCTTTTTCCAGCAATGTGACGTGGTAGCCTTGATCTGCAAGGCCTTTGGCAGCGTTCATGCCGGCTATACCACCACCTATGACCAAGGCCTTGTCTATTACCGAGATCTTTTTGTCATGCAGGGGTCCTAATGTTACAACACGCGCCACAGCCATCCGGATCAGATCCTTGGCTTTTAGGGTTGCTTTCTCAGGCTCATGGTAATGCATCCAGGAATCCTGGTTCCTGATATTGGCCATTTCAAACAGATATTTGTTTAATCCGGCCTCTTCCAAGGTATCCATGAAAATCCCTTCATGGGTCTTGGGTGTACAGGATGCCACAACAACCCGGTTGAGTTGATGCTCGTCAATCAGATCTTTAATCGAAACCTGGGTATCCTGGGAACAGGTAAACAGGTTTTCTCCCACATAGACAACATTGGGCAACGAATTGGCGTAAGCCTCCAGCGCTTGTGTATCGATAATACCGGCAATATTAATACCGCACTTGCAGATAAACACACCAACTCGGGGTTCTTCACCCAAAACATCTCTTTGCTCCGGCATATTCACTGTTTTTGTACAGGTATGTCGTGCAGATGCAAGTTTCATACCCACAGCACCGGCTGATCCGGAGGCCTCGGTAACCGAGGACGGAATGTCTTTAGGGCCCTGGAAAGAGCCTGAAACATAGACACCGGGGCGGCTGGTCTGCAATGGATTAAAGGTGGATGTTTTTACAAAATTATACTTATCAAGATCAATATTGATCCGGTTTGCCAGTTCCACACTTTCTTTTGGAATGACAAGTCCCACAGACAGGATAACCATGTCAAAGATTTCCTCCTGCATGTTACCGTCTTCATCGGCATACCTTAATATAAGGTTGTCGGTTCCGGGCTCTTCAATCACAGAATGGATTCTTGATTTGACAAATCTAACCCCTTCCTGATCTGCTGCACGGTTATAATATTTTTCATAGTCTTTGCCAAAGGTTCGCATATCCATATTAAATATGGCTGCATCCAGCTCAAGCTCGGAATGCTCTTTTGCAATCATGGCATCTTTTATGGCATACATACAGCAGACGGATGAACAATAACCATTACCGCATTTATTGGTATCTCTTGATCCGATGCACTGCAGCCATGCAATTTTTTGCGGTTCTTTTTCATCAGAAGGTCTGACCAGATGTCCCATGGTGGGCCCTCCGGCACTTAAGATCCTTTCAAACTCAAGGGAGGTCAGGACATTTTTTGATCGGTTGTACATGTAGATGTCATCAAGCCCGGACGGATCAAAGGTTGTTGCACCACTGGTCAGGATCACCGACCCGACGTTGAGATCTTTTATCTGTGTCTGCTGATCGTGATCAATGGCACCGGCAAGACATGCATCCACACACTGGTAACATTCGGAACAGATACCGCAGGAAAGACAGCGGGCAGCTTCCTGGCCAATGAGCTCTTTGGTCAATGACAAGGTTACTTCATTAAAATTGCCATCTCTTGATTCTATTTCAATTTTTGAAGGTTCCACACGATCAAGTTTTGGAACATCAAAAATATCGGGTTTTTCAAAATCCCAACTTTTCTCACGGCCTTCCATCAGATCTTCACCATTAATAAAACGGTGCATGCTTTCGGCGGCTTGTTTACCTGCCGCGACGGCATCAACAACCGATTTTGGACCATAATAAGCGTCACCACCGGCAAATACCCAGTCGATGGGTGTCTGCAAGGTAACAGGATCAGCCTCAAGACCACCTGGTGGAGTTAATGCAATTCCTTCTTTATCGGCAAATTCAAGTTCGCCCATCTGACCTATGGCCACGATGACAAAATCTGCTTTATAAGCTGTCAGTTTACAATCATCATACCGGGGACTGAAACGACCGTTTTCATCAAATACAGAGGTACATTCCTGAAATTCAACTTCATCAACCTTGCCGTTATCACCGATAAATCTCAAAGGCCCAAGCGAATTGACAATATTAATACCCTCTTCAAGGGCTTCTTCAATTTCATAATCCCATGCCGGCATTTCATCGCGTTTTTCGAGACAAACCATGGTGACATCGTCCGCACCCAGTCTCTTTGCGCTCAAGGCCACATCAACGGCAACATTACCACCACCGACAACCATGACTCTGCCGGACAGTTTATATGGCGTACCCATGGCTGAATCGCGCAAAAAACTTATTCCCTTGATGACACCGTCAAGCTCTTCACCCTTCACTCCGAGACCCCGGGAACCGTGAAGACCCGTTGCCAAAAACAATGAGCTATAGTCATCTTTTTTAAGACTTTCAAGGGTTACATCCTTACCAAACTCAACATTGGTTTTGATCTTTACACCCAGTTGTTCAATGACCTCTATCTCTTTTCCAAGTTCAGCTTTTGGTAATCTGTATTCAGGAATACCCACGGCCATCATACCGCCTTTTACCGGCAGTTTCTCAAAGATGGTAACCTGATATCCTTTTTGCGCCATATAATAGGCGGCTGTGAGCCCTGCAGGCCCTGATCCCACAATTGCAATCTTTTCGTCTCTTTTTTCTGCCACATCAGGGACATAGGGATCACCGTTTTCAAAATCCATTTCAGACAAATACCGGTGAAGATACTGAATAGCCAGCGGCTGATCAGCGTCTCCCCTTGTACAGGCTGACTCACATGGATGATGACACACACGGCCGCAGGAACCCGGAAAAGGATGTTCATCTTTGAACAATTTTAAGGCCTGGGCGTATTTGCCCTGGCTCATTAATGCAATAAAGCCCTGAATGCTGACATGGGCAGGGCAGGTTGCCTTACAAGGGGCTGTGGAACGTTTGGAAATTCCATAGCCACCTGGAATGGCTTGTTCGTACTGTTTAAAAATAGCCTTGCGGGGTGCCAGAGATTCATTGTGTTCACTGGGTGTTTCCACGGGACAAACCTTGGTGCATTCACCACAGGATGTACATTTTAAAAGATCAACATATCTTGGATTTTCTCTAACTCGCGCAGTGAAATTACCCTCTTTGCCTTCAAGTCCAAGAAGTTCAGTGTTGGTTAATAATTCAATGTTCAGATGCCGGCCGACCTCGACCAGTTTGGGTGAGATAACTCACATGGTACAGTCATTGGTCGGAAACGTCTTGTCCAGTCTGGCCATCATACCGCCAATGGCATATGATTTTTCTACCAGATATACATAATAGCCGGAATTGGCCAGATCTATGGCAGACTGCATTCCTGCAATCCCACCGCCAAGAACCATGACTGAACCCGCCGGATTATCTTTGGGAAGATCAGTTTCAGGTGTTGTGTTTTGGGTCATTATCTTAACCTCCTAACCTTAGGCCCGGTATCAAATCAAAAACATCCAAAATTTGAACTGAGCTCGATATAAGCTCAAACCGGACACAAAAACCATTTAATTTCAATGGACGATTTATTTATGTTCCTGTACCTTATATAAACAGCTTTAATATACAACTCCGTTCTAATGAGAGAGTGATGAATCAATGGTTTGCAGCAGGATATAAAAAAACCGGTCTTTCCCCACCAAAAAAAAACATCTGTCTGATGCTTATCAGGGTAAAAAACCGGCTGTTTGCTATAAGCTCTTATTGACTGACAAAAATCTATGATCAGTCGTTTTATATCAGTGCAAAAATGTTGCACAATAGCACTTTAAACCTTCACTTCTAAAATAAAGCGGTATAGTAAATAGATTTAACTCTATAACTTTAATATAATTTAACTGCCCCTAATTAAAGAAACCCATTTTTTTTGTCAAGATAAATTTCATTTTCGTATAGTTATTATAGTTATTATATAAATTATTCGAACATTCGGCACTTCTCATCCTCTAATAACTATAATTCCTCTACTATGATTTTTTTAGCAAATCGTGAACCGAATTAATTCTATAAGCGCCAGACCTATTCAAATCACCCATCTGCTTTGTTGCTGCAAAACCCTGCCAAATTATAAATCGGGCCTCATGTACAGCAATACAGTCCGGTTTCAGTTTTTTTTGCGCCTTGCATATAGACAATTTTTCGTCCAGGCACTGGTTTTCGGCCAGACACTGATTATTAACATCAGCGCCCTTGTTCCAATGTCTCATTGCTGGTATTCCAGGGAGCAATTTTTAAAAGTAGGAGCAGACCTGGAATTGCGACCAGTGCGCAACAATAATAGAAAAAATTCCAACCCAGAAATGTACTTAGATACCCTGTCATTGATGCTGCAAAAACACCGGGAACCCCCATAAAACTTGTGAGCAGGGCATATTGAGTTGCGGTAAACCGTTTATTGGTCTGGATGGCCATATAGGTTGCGTAGGCAGCTTGCCCCAAACCTGTTGCAAAGAATTCAAACGCCACAATCGTGCCCAGCAATGCGCTGTTATATTGCAGCCAGAAAGGTGAGGCATGGTCTATTGAGTTTAAAAGAGCAAAAAGAGCTGTTGAGATTGCCTGGAGGATGCCAAACACATAAAGAGAGTTGGCGATGCCCAGCCGGATCATGATAGATCCCCCCACAATAACCCCGCCAAAAAGTCCCATCATTCCGACACCTTTAACAATGACAAAATACTGGACTTTGGTATATCCCATTTCAACAATAACAGGGATGGTCATGTTGCTTGCCATGTTGTCCCCTATCTTCTCAAGTAAAATAAACAACAAAATCAAAAAAGCCTTATCCCTTTGAAAAAATTCCATAAAGGGCTCAACAACGGCTTGTTTTATATTCGCCGGCACAGGATCTTTCACAACAGGTTCAGGGACCAGAAGGTTGGTAATGATACCCACAAACATAATGCCCGACAGCATTAAAAAGATAGTGGGCCAGGTAAAATCATAGTCTGCCAGCACCGAGAGCCCCACTGAAACAAAGGTGCCCAAACGCCAGGCATTCATCCAGACGCCTGTGCCGAATCCCAATTCATCGCTGGTTAAACACTCCCTTCTGAATGCATCCAATGCAATATCCTGACTGGCACCAAAAAAATTCAAGCAAAGGGCAAAAACCGCAATCCACCACAAGGATTTTGTGGGATCAAACAAACCCAAAACGGCTATGGTGATCATCAACCCGATCTGGGCCATCAAAATCCATCCGCGCCTACGCCCTAAAAACGGCGGAACAAAACCGTCCATCATGGGAGACCAGACAAATTTGAGCGTGTAGGGCATCCCAACAAGAGCAAACAAACCAATCGTGCCAAGATCTACATTGGCATCGGTCATCCAGAACTTAAGCACATCTTTGATGATATAAAACGGAAAACCAGAAGAGAATCCGAAAAAAAACATCACCATCATTTTCCATGACAGCATAACTTTTACAATCCGTAACGAAGAATTTTTTTTTGATGATTTCATTGAGTGTCTATTTAGTTGGGAGGGTTATTGATTATAACTTAAGATGCAGATCGCAGGAAACGGCAAAGCAATCCATTGCCGAATTGATCTTTTTTAAATCGGTTCGGCACTTGTTTACTATTTTGTCCATCTGATCATCGGTTCTGTCCTGACTCAGATGAAACAGCCCTACCTTTTTTACTTTTGCTTTTACGGCAAGATCCATCACCTGGGGAATGGATGAATGGCCCCAGGATATTTTTCGTTTATATTCATCCCTCGTGTATTCGCCATCGTGAAACAAAAGATCTGCTCCGTTGCAAAAATTTTGATAGGCATCAAATCCCATACTGTCAGGGTGATCAAACCCAAGTTCATTATCTGTTAAAAAAACAAAAGATTTGCCATCTTCAACAAATTTATACCCAAGGCCGCCACCTGTATGACTTGTCAATATGGTTTCAATTGTAATGGAACCTATTGTAAATTTATCATTAAGGCGTTTATCAAATGTTATATTGGCTTTCAAACCGCCCAAGCCGATAGGAAAAAACGGTTCTTTCATTACGCTGTCTAATACTTGCCTTGTGCCGAGATTGGCAAAGGTACGGTCTTGAATAATAATATTGATCTTACTGTACTGGAGGGGTCTAAAAAAAGCAAAGCCCAAAACATGGTCCCAATGGGCATGGGTGAACAGCATATAGTAATCCGTGATATTTCTTTGAATAAAGGAGTTCCCAAGACGTCTTAAACCGGTCCCGGCATCCACAATAATAGTTTGTCCTGATTTCGCAGTTATCTCAAGGCAGGTTGTATCCCCACCATATTTAAGGGTGCTTTTACCAGAAACAGAGATTGATCCTCTTGAGCCCCAGCATTTAATATCCATCTATTTTCTGTATCATAACCACATTCTATCGTCTACCCCAATGTTGCATAAAAAATATAACAATGAGATCTTAAAGCATTGCACCAGAAGAAAAGAGGGGTTATTCTTATATTCAAATAAGGAGAAATAAAGCGATTTGTTAACTATTTATAAAAAGAGTTAACGATAATCAAACTTTTTTAGCGTTCACCAGTTGACAACACTGTTTATTTTGCTTAGGAAATCATAGCACATTAAATTAACAAACCAGTTTAAAAAAATAGAAACCGATTCTACAGAAAGGACAGCATAAATGGCACAACTTATATCCGACAGACGGGATGTTGACTTTGTACTGCATGAACAGATAAAGATGGTTGACAGTGACCAATTTAATGAATTCAATAAAAAAACAATAGACATGATTGTAACCGAGGCTCGAAATCTGGCCATAAAAGAAATTCTTCCCACATTTAAAGACGGGGATGAAACAGGATGTACTCTTGAAGACGGCAAGGTAACCACACCGGAATCTTTTAAACGTGCCTGGCAGCTTTATTGTGAAGGCGAATGGCTGGCCATGTGCGATGATCCGGAAGTGGGTGGCCAGGGCATGCCCAAACTGGTAGGCTGCGCTGCCCTGGAATATATGGTGGGTGCCAATTCCGCTTTTATGCTCTATTACGGCATGACCCATGGCGCAGCAAAGCTTGTTGAAGCCTTTGGTGATGCAGATCAAAAAAAACGCTATATGAAAAAAATGTTTGCAGGAACCTTTGGCGGCACCATGCTGCTGACCGAATCTGAAGCAGGATCCGATGTGGGCGCTTTAACCACTGTTGCTATCAAAAAAGAGGACGGAACCTATGCCATCCAAGGGTCTAAAATATTCATCTCTTCCGGAGACCACGATCTATGTGACAATATTATCCATCCGGTATTGGCCAGGATTGAAGGTGCACCGGCCGGTACCCGGGGTATATCCTTATTTCTGGTTCCCAAATACCATGTCAATGATGATGGCAGCCTTGGTGATTTCAATAACATTGTCTGCACCGGCCTTGAGCACAAGATGGGTATCCATGGCAATGCCACGGCATCCCTATCCCTTGGTGAAAAAGGAGAATGTATAGGAACCCTTTTAGGAGAAGAAAACAAAGGGATGCCGGAAATGTTTAAAATGATGAATGAAGCCCGGGCCTTTGTCGGTATGCAGGGGTTCGCTGTGGCTTCAGCTTCTTATATGTATGCCCTTGATTATGCCCGAACCAGAATTCAGGGCAGGCACCTTGCGGCAGGCAGGAATGATGATGCAAAAAGTGTTGCTATCATCCAGCATCCGGATGTTAAACGTCAGCTTTTGAACATGAAAGTCTATACCGAGGGCATGCGCTCTTTGATCTATTATTACGGCAAATGTTCCGACCTTGTTCAATCCACGGATGATGCACAACTAAAAGCCGACACCAGTGCATTAATCGAAGTGCTCACCCCCATCGTAAAAGGATTTATCACTGATAAATCTCTGGAGGTCTGTTCCCACGGAATACAAATCTATGGCGGTTACGGGTATGTCAGTGAATATCCGGTTGAGCAGCTGATGCGTGATTCAAGAATTTTCATGATCTACGAAGGGACCAACGGTATCCAGGCTATGGATCTTATCGGTCGCAAACTTTCCATGAACAAAGGGGAAAGCTTTAAGTACTTTGTGGCTCAAATGCAAAAAACCATTGATGATGCCAAAGAAATTGAAGGGGTTGAAAAATTAGTTGAAAAATTTGAATATGCTCTGGGCCGTTATGTGGAACTTGCAAAAGAGATCGCCAAAAGATCCAGATCTAAAAACGCATTAAATGCATATGCCTTTGCACATCCCTTCCTTGAAATCACAGGAGAGATAACCTTTGCCTGGATGCATTTGTGGCGGGCCGGCATTGCAGCACCCAAATTAGCCCAAAAAGCAGGCAGCCTGGAAAAAGAAGACATAGCCGCTAAAGCCGCTAAAAACAAAGATGCCGCTTTCTATGCCGGACAAATGGCATCGGCCGGATTTTTTATTCATACCCTTCTGCCGGCAAGTTATGGTAGAATGGATGCCATCCTTGAAGGTGACTCATGCGTAGAAGATATTCTTGATGTTTCTTTTGGATCAAAATAACCGGTATTAGGAGGAATTAAAATGTTAGAATATTTAAAAAAAAGCCTGTTAACAGGCGTTGGCCTTGCTTTGAGATCAAAAAGCGAGATAGAAGATCTTGCCAAAGAGTTTGCGAAAAAATCAGAGATGAACCAGGATGAAGCAAAAGATTTCTTTAAAGAATGCCAGAACAAATATGATGATGCAAAAAAAGGATTTGACAAAAAAATAGAAAAAACCATTGAAAAAATATTGCTGAAGCTGGATCTTCCTTCAAAGTCGGATATTCAGGTGCTCAATGAAAGAATTGATGAGTTAACCAAAAAAATATCAGAAAAGTAACCCTACTTCATGGACCATAGGGACTGTATATGCTCAGCATTAAGGATATTGGCAGGGTAAGCAAACGATACCGCCATCTTCGGCGGTATCAGCAAATCATAGGCATCATTTTAAAATATGGTTTTGATAATATCATTGATGCCATGAATATCGACCACTATATTGAGTCCGGTCTTCAGTTGATACCCTTTGTAACGGTTCATGAGAAAGTTGAAAAGCTTTCAAAAAATCAACGCATCAGAATGACCCTTGAGGAACTAGGGCCTACCTTTATTAAAATGGGTCAGGTTCTGTCTTCCCGCCCCGACCTGATACCGCCCGATCTTTTAAACGAATTCACAAAGCTTCAGGATAATGTACCTGCCTTTGATTTTGAACAGGTCAAAGCGATTATTGCATCGGAGTTTGGCAAGTCCTATGACCAGATATTTGATTCCATGCAAAAAACCCCATTGGCCAGTGCATCCATTGGCCAGGTACATAAGGCCACATTATTTGATAATAGTGAGGTTGCCGTTAAGGTGCAACGCCCCGGTATTCGCAAGACCATTGAGGCTGACCTTGAAATCATGCTCCACCTTGCCTCAATCATGGAAAACAATATTGAGGAAGTGGCTTTTTTCAAACCCGTTAAAATTGTAGAAGAATTCGCAAGGACTCTTGAAAAAGAACTTGATTACGCCATTGAAGCCCTGAGCATGGAGCAGATGGCAGGCCAGTTTGAAAAAGATCCGGCGATTCATATCCCCAGAGTATATAGAAGCCAGTCCAGCGAACGTGTATTAACCATGGCCTTTATTAAAGGAATAAAGGCCGATGATATCGCTGCCATCGAAAAAAATGGCCTGGACAGACAAAAGCTCACCCGCCGGGGTGCTGATTTTATTATGAAACAGGTGTTTGAGCATGGTTTTTTCCATGCAGACCCGCATCCGGGCAACATATTTGTTTTAAAAGGAAATATCATCTGTCCCATAGACTTTGGGATGACAGGATTTATCGACAAAAATACCCGTGAACTATTTGCGGATCTCATACACTCCATTGCGACAAAAAAATTCAGGCTGACTGCAAGGCTCTTGTGCGAACTGGCGGAATTTGAAATACAACCGGACCTTACACGTCTTGAAAAAGAGATCTCCTTTTTTGTTTCCACACATCTTTCCAAAGCATTAAAAGATATAAAAACGGCAAGGATGATGAACCGATTCTTAGAATTATGCGCAACATACGATCTTAGAATCCCACCTGATTTTTTTCTCATGATGAAGGCGTTCATTTCTATAGAAGGTGTTGCAAAGACACTTGACCCTGACTTTGATATGATATCCCACGCAGTGCCCTATGTAACCCGTGTAAAATATCAGAAATTCAAACCGTCCCGTGTGGCCGAGGAGTTCATGGGATTTGCCAGGGAATCTTATAAACTATTACAGGTCCTTCCCACAGATCTGGTTGAAATTCTGCGTCAAACAAAATCGGGAAAACTGCATCTCAACATCAAAATAGACGGACTTGACAAATTGATGCACACCCAGGATCAAACCAGCAACCGGATCTCTTTTTCCATCATCATTGCAGCACTGATATTAGGTTCTGCCATTGTCATCAATTCAAATGTGCCTCCTACCCTTTTTGGCGTATCCGTCATTGGGATTGCAGGTTTTGTCGCAGCTGCAATCATGGGAATCTGGCTGTTGGTTGCTATTATTCGGAAAGGCCGGCTCTAAGACCACCTATCGATCCCCTGAATAGGGAAACCAGTCCGACTCCCTCAAGCGATCAACCTTTAATACAACAATCTCAAAGGTAGTGGTATTAAATACAATCTTTCTACCCAACTCTCCACCGACATCTTCAGATGCAATTTTAATATTTTTTCGAAAAAGAGCCTGACGGGCTGATCCCAGGTTATCCCGGCCGATATCCCGCCCGGGAAATTCAGGATTGAAAGCCCCCCCGAAAATCTGTGCTTCCAACCTTGATTTTTTCGCACCGGCATTTGTGATCATTTTTATCAATGTCCATATAGCGATATTTCCATACTGTGCAGTTGTCTCTTGTTTTGCTTGCGTATATGGGAATAAAAAATGGCTCATACCACCAATTTTTTGTGACCTGTCATACAAACTGACAGCGACAGAGGATCCTAACACTGTGGAAATGGTTGTGGGTTTATCCGGCACAAAAATATACCCGGGCTTTAAATAATAATCTGTGGTTGTCGGTATATTCGTATCTGAATTCATATTTTTATCTCATTTATTCTAACTTCTGTTTTAACGCATTCTGACCTCTATATCAAGAACTTGGTCAGAGCTTTTATCTTGAGGCAGGGCAAACGTGTAATTTATTCAATCTACTGAATTCGCAGGTTTACGTTTCAAACCCGAGGCCGGCATGCCCATTTATGCAACCCATTATAAGTTAAAAGATTAAATTTTACACCGGACTGACATGCGTTTACCCTGCACCTTGCAGTGTTAAAACTTGCGAACAACGGGTGTGTGTGCTAATAGTATACGATCAATGCACAGGTATACTTTCAAGATGTATTAATATCAAAATACCAAATAAACAGAGGTATTAATGAAGGGTCAGCCACAGTTTAAAATCGGACATCTAAAAATTATTGATCATCTTATTTTAGGCGTTGTTGATCATCTGCTAAATAAAAAAGATGCCGTCCTTGAACAGTCAACATTTAAATCATTTGCTTTTAACTCATGGAACCAGCTTTGTGATCAATTGACTCAAGGAAATATCAATGGGGCATTCATAACTATCCCAACGGCTATGGATCTGTTCGCCAAAGGCCTTGATATCAAACTTTTGATGTTTACCCACAGGGGAGGAGGTATCATTGTCAAAAAAAACATATCCACTATAACCTGCATCAAGGATTTCAAAAATCACACGGTTCTGGTTCCATCTGAGTTGTGCGTTCAAACCATGCTTTTACATCGTCTCCTGTCATCTGCCGGTCTTAAATTTGGTACCCATAACGACGAAAATGCTCAAGTTGTTCGGGAGACTGCAAACCCTTATCTAATGCCCCAGATGCTTGCAAATGACACTGACAACGATATTGCAGGCTTTGCTGTTGCCGAACCCTATGGCAGTCAGGCCATATTACAAGATACAGCCACACGCGTGTGTTACACAGGCAAACTATGGAAAAACCATCCCTGTTGTGCCTTTATTATGAGCACCCGGTTTATTGAACAATATCCTGATGCAGTAAAGGAGATTATCATCTTATTTGTACAAGCAGCCCAAAAAATCGAAATGCAAAAAGATGAATCCCTTTTTTCAATTGCCAGGCACTTTTTGAATCAAAAACAAAACGTCATCCAGCAGGTATTGTTAAAATCCGATATCTGCTTTGATCCTGATCTTTTAACACCGGATCTTGATGCGATAGAAACAATTCACAATTATATGTCGGATACAATGAACATTATGACTGAAAAAATTGATATTGCCCGGTTTGTCGAAACTGCGTTTACTTCAAACAAAACATTGGGACACAGCCTTGAAAATCGAAATTGAAAAAGTAACAAAAATATACAATAAATCAGAAAATTCAGATTATATTGTACTTAAAGACATCAGTTTTTCCATTGATGATGGCGATTTTGTAATAATCTTAGGGGAATCCGGCTGCGGAAAGACAACACTTTTGAACATGTTGGCAGGATTGGAAAAACCAACATCGGGAAATATTATCGTTGACGGGGAGCCCATCCACGGCATTCATCCTTCCCGATCCATGTTGTTTCAACAGCCCACCCTGATTCCCTGGTTAAATGTCACAGAGAATGTTGCCTATGGCTGCAAGCTCAGAGGGGACACAAAAGAGCTTGAATACCGTGTATATCAATTTCTTGAAATCATGGGACTTGCTGGTTTTGCAGATGCAAAACCCAGTCAGCTATCTTTGGGCATGGCCCAACGTGTCTGTCTTGCAAGAGCGCTTGTCGGACACCCTGAAGCATTGCTTATGGATGAGCCTTTTGCATCCCTTGACACGTTTACCCAGGCGCATATACAAGAAGAGCTGGTCAATTTATGGCTATCGGAACAATTTACAGCTGTATTTGTTACCCATGATATTGATGAGGCCATCCGACTGGGAAATAAAATCATACTCCTGGCTGGAGAACCAGCCAATATAACGGATATGTTTGAGATTAATGAGGAATATCCAAGGGACAGAAACGCGCCTGAATTTAAAGAAATCCGCACGAAAATACTGGAACGATTCAAAAACTCGTATCTTGCCAAGAGGAGTCTTTTATAATGAATGATCAAACTCTATCACAAAAAACAAGACGACAGTTTTTAAAGACGGCGGCGGTTGCAGCTTCAAGTCTTTTTGTTCCAGGGCCTGCCCGACCTCTTTTGGCAGCTTCAAAAAAGGAAACGCTCAAAATAGGGTATCTTCCGATAACAGATGCCACCCCACTGCTTGTTGCCCACGGGCTTGGGTATTTTGCCGAAGAAGGACTTAAGGTTGAAAGACCGGTTATGGTAAGATCATGGAACATACTGACCGAGTCATTTCTAGCAGAAAAATTTAACTTTACCCACATGCTTTTTCCCATCCCTGTATATATGCGATTTAATCAAAAAATCCCGGTAAAGGTTCTCGGATGGAATCATACAAACGGAAGTGCCGTTACGGTGAGGGGGGATTCAGACATTAAAACCTTTGATGATCTTGGCAAAAAACAAATTGCCGTTCCATCCTGGTACTCCATGCACAACCTGATTCTCCAAATGGGGATACAGTCTGCCGGACTTGTACCGGTCATCAAGCCGCAATCCTATAAACTTAAAAAAAATCAAGTCAATTTATCCATTCTTCCACCACCTAATATGCCGCCGGCTCTATTGGGAAAAAAAATTGACGGCTATATTGTTGCTGATCCATTCAATGCCATTGCAGAGCTAAAATTTAAGGCAAGGATTATGAGATTCAGCGGAGATATCTGGAAGAACCACCCCTGCTGCGTCATTGTATCCAGCGAAAAATTCATTAATACAAATCCTGTTATGATGCAAAAAGCAATGAATGCAGTTGTAAGGGCACAGGAATGGTGTATTCGCAACCCTAAGGAGACCGCCTATCTTTTGAGCCGGGATGGGGAAGGTTATCTGCCCATGCCCAAAAAAATTTTAAGCCGGGTATTTGAAAATCCTAAAAAAAACCAACTCATTCATCCAGGCTGGAATGTAGCACGAATCGGCTTCCAGCCCTTTCCTTTTCCTTCGGCAACCCGGTTTATCATCGACCAGATGCGTGAGACTCTTGTGGAAGGCAACACCCAATTTCTTGAAAGGCTTGATACGGGTAAGGCTGCTAATGCATTGGTTGACAACTCTTTTGTATTAAAGGCTATGGATGAATTGGGAGGAATCAATCAATTTTGCAATTGTGACATGAGCAAACCATATACAAGGGAAGAAATCGTTGAAATCAATTAATCGATTCATGTATCGTGATCCAAAGCAGGTCGGACTGAATGCTGTATTCGGAAGTCGTGATTTCGGCTGGAAATTTGAAGTCTTAGGGCTTGCTCTTTTTGCTCTTGCCTGGGTCGCTGTTTCAAGTTTCATTTTCACAAGAGAACAGTTCTCCCATTTCAGTGGATTCCTTCCAGGACCTACATTTGATGCCCTTTGTGCTGCGGTCCAGGAAAGCAAGTTCTGGATATCGGTTTTTGCAAGTTTAAAAAGGATTCTTATTGGTATTCTCCTGTCGGCTGTTATTGGTGTTCCCATAGGCATTATGGTTGGATTTTATCCAAAATTCCGGTCCCTTTCTTACTCTTCCATACAATTTATCAGAATGATCAGCCCTTTGTCCTGGATGCCGGTTGCCATACTGTTATTTGCAAATTTTGAGTCCGCAGTCTATTTTTTGATTGTAATGGCCACAGTTTGCCCTATAATACTAAACACGACCATTGGCGTTTTAAATATCAATCCCCAATGGATAAAAATGGCATTAAACCAGGGAGCAAATAATTTTCAGTTAATCAGAACCATTGTTATTCCGGCGTCTTTACCGTATATGCTGACCAGCTTAAGACTGGCCCTGGGAGTTGCCTGGATCGTTCTCGTTCCGGCAGAATTCCTTGGCGTATCCAGTGGGCTCGGATATTTGATCAATGATGCCCGTGACACCATGGAATATGACAAATTAATGGCCATGGTCATTGCGATTGGTATTTTAGGTTTTGCTCTGGACAGGGTGATTCAAAGGATTCAGCACACCTTCAGCTGGTCGTGGAATGAATGAAAAATAATAAAAAATGTTTTTATAAAAACTTTAAGGAGTGTTTTTTATGGCTGTAGATCCAAACATTAAAATTGTTGTGGCCGATGACTCTGGAACCATGCGCATCATGTTCAAACAGATTTTAAACAAAGCCGGATTTGAAAATCTTGTAATGGCTGTTAATGGACGTGATGGACTTGAAAAGGTAAAGGCGGAAAAGCCGGATCTTGTTGTCAGTGACTGGAACATGCCGCAGATGGACGGACTTGAGTTTTTAAAGGCCCTAAGAAAAACAGATGAGTTCAAGGACCTGCCTTTTATCATGGCAACGGCCCAATCAGATAAAGGCCAGCAAATCACCATCATGGAAGCCGGCGGCAATGCTCATGTTCCCAAACCATTTGACGAAATACAGATCGGAAAAGCCATAGAAAAAGCCTTTTCAGGTGATACTGCCAAAGAAGCCTCAAAGCCGAAACAAAGACAGGTTATCGGCGGAAGGGTCGAACTTAATGTTGCCCACATCCAGATTACGGATCATCTCGCTTTGGGCGCATTAAAACACAGGATTGACCAGGGAGACGTCGACCCCGAACATTTTGATTTAACCACAAGCCTTAAGGCTGGATGGAATCCCATTCAGGAAGGACTTGAAAATGGCGAAATTGATTGCGCTTTTGTGCTGGGCCCCATTGCCATGGATCTTTTTGCCTATGATTCGCCTATAAAACTGGTTCTGTTTGCCCATAAAAACGGGAGTACATTTGTCCGGTCCAGACACTATGACCACCGATTTGATTCATTGCAAAGTTTTTACAAATATAAAGTGGTGGACATCCCCCATAAGATGTCTGTCCACCATATGCTGGCCCACCAGTTTTTAAAAGAACTTGGCCTTAAACCAGGTGTACCGGGAAAAAAAGCCATCAATGTCCGTTTTGAAGTTGTTCCCCCCATCAAAATGCCGGGTATCATGAAAGAGAATGAGGATGTTGCAGGATTTATGGTGGCGGAACCTGTTGCGACCAAAGCCATTGTCGGTGAAATCGGCAATCTTGAATTCTATTCAGCCAGCCGTTGGGAAAACCATCCCTGCTGCATTGTTGCCATGCAGGAAGATTTTATCCAGAAACACCCTGAAGCAGCCCAGGAATTTGTATCTTTATTGGTGGACACCGGAGAGTATATAGAAAACGACAAAATACGAGCGGCCCGAATTGCTGTTGATTTTATAGACCCGCAAGGAAAAATCGGCCTGAACCCGGATGTGCTGAAAAACGTATTTTCCCAACCCCTGGCAATTCGATGGGATGGCCTGTATCCCGAGGCTGAAGCGCTTGATAACATCCAAAGGTATATGCACGATGTTATGCAGATAGGCAAAATCATCGATTTGGAAAAATTTATTGAAAGCAGTTTTGCCGACAAAGCCTATCGATAATTCGAAAAGGGAATATTATCAATGAAAATTACAGACCCCGATGTCATTAAAAATGGTGAAAAGGACCTCATAGAAGCGGTGCAAGAGGATCTTGATCTGGATACGGTCAAAAAAATCTTAGAGAAAAGAATGGCCGCCTCAACTCTGTTACCCGATGGAGGCGAAATTATTGTTCACAATAATGAAATTGCCTTTAGAATGAATTTTAATATTCATCTCAGTGGCAGTCTCATGTTTGATAGACAGGGAAATTATATTCCTGACTCAGATGAAACCGGTGATATTGACGATACCCTTTCACAGGATCTTAACCTGAATGATATTGATATAGAAGAAACCCTTGAAGAGGTTGGACCGGGTACTGTTTTAAATCAAGAGGAACAATTCCAAATTAATCCGGATACCCAGGATGACGATAGTGAGGATGTTCCAAAAGATGATGACCCTGTCAACGTTGATATAGAAGACGACCTGGAAGACGAGGATTTAAACATCGATCTTCCGGACTATTCTCTGGATGATGATGAGACTATTGAATCCGATCAGGATGACGACCTGCTTAAATTAGACGAACTTATAAGCGACGAAGATAGCCGGCAATTAATTGATGATGATCTCAATGCCTTGAATGAATTGGATTCCGAAGAATTAGATCTTTCCGAAGAATCAGATCCAGAGGTGATTGATACATCAAAAGAAACTGAAGTTCAGAATGAGAGCCAAGTTGACGACCTTGAAGATGATGACCTTATTGATGACGACATCAGTGATATCCTAAAGGACTCCCGCAACTTTTGGGAGCAGAAGAAAGGTTCATAATCAGTGTTTGAACGAAAACTCACCCATCTGCTTCGTTGCTGCAAAATCCTGAAATCCTCATGTACTATAGTACACTCCGGTTTCAGAATTTCTTGCGCCTTGCATATGGGCAATTTTTCGCCCAAACACGGGTTTTCGGTCA
This sequence comes from Desulfobacula sp., assembly GCA_021647625.1. GTDB lineage: Bacteria > Desulfobacterota > Desulfobacteria > Desulfobacterales > Desulfobacteraceae > Desulfobacula. The sequence goes on along the minus strand of JAKIUJ010000006.1, from coordinate 11,366 downwards.
GCCATTAATTACATGGTCTTAAGCTTAAAAAAGAGGAGTCTTGAATTATGTCAACACCCGAAAACGACAGCGAGGTTGTCGACCTGAAAGAACTAAAAGAAATAATGGACGATGATCTGGAGCTTATCCAGGATTGCTTTGCTGATTTTATTTCCGAATGGCCCGTTCAATACGTTGAGATCAAAGGTGCTGTTCTTGAAAAAAATGCGCAGACATTGGATGAGTCAGCCCACAAGCTGAAGGGGACCTTAAGGTATCTGGCAGCCGAATCTGCGGCAGATGCTGCCATGGTGCTTGAGGCTGCCGGTAAAAATAACGACCTGGGTGGTGCTGAAGAAAAATTAGATCATCTAAAAAATGAATGTCAAAAACTAATAGAATATATCAAAAACTTTAACCGGTAATCACTGCCCCTTTCCTTATAGTCAAACATAATTCAACCAATGGACAATCATCACACTGCGGTTTTTTTGCATCACAGATTTCCCTGCCGAAATAGATAAATTGCAAAGAAAGATCACTCCACGATGATTTTGGAATAATATCCATCAACGCATACTCAACCTTTACAGGGTCTGTCATTGCGGTCAAACCAAGCCGTTTGGAAATTCTTAAAACATGCGTATCAACAACTATCGCTTGATGACCAAAAGCCACGGATAGAACCACATTGGCGGTTTTCCGGCCCACACCGGGTAGAGCTGTCAAAGCTGTAATATCTTCTGGCACAATTCCCTGATGCTCATCCAACACGGCAAGGGAACATGCTTTAATATTTTTTGCTTTATTATTATAAAAACCTGTTGAATAAATAATTTTTTTAATCTTATTTAATGGCGCATCGGCAAGCTTTTTGGCGTCAGGATATTGTTTAAACAGTTGTTTTGTGACCTTATTGACCTGACCATCCGTGCATTGTGCAGACATGATGGTGGCAACGAGCAGTTGAAAAGGTGTTTCATGCATAAGCTGGGTCTTGACAATCGGGTATCGGTCTCTTAATATTTTCAAAATTGTATGTATTTTTGATGTGCTAACGGTCATGCGCAGCTTTGCCCCTTCGATTAAGGGGTTGCACACGACAAAACAAGAAAGAACTTAAATGGGTTTGCACAGTTCTTTCATATAAAATTTTCATTGCAAGGTTATATATGAATAAAGGAAAAACCTCAAGACCTATAAAAGGCCTCGGCCTGTGCTCAGGCGGCCTGGACAGCATTCTGTCGGCTTTACTACTCCAGCGTCAGGGAATTGATGTGACCTGGGTCTGTTTTGAAACACCTTTTTTTTCTGCCGATTCTGCAAAAAAAGCCTCACAACAGACCCATATCCCATTAATTGTAATTGATCTTACAATTGAATATATGAAAATGATGCGACACCCCAGGGCCGGATTCGGTAAAAACATGAATCCGTGCATGGACTGTCATGCCTTGATGTTTGCAAAAGCCGGGGAACTCTTAAAAAAAGAAGGATTCGATTTTTTGTTCAGTGGAGAGGTCTTGGGTCAGCGCCCAAAGTCACAAAATAAAAACTCTTTGCGATATGTAGAAAAAAATTCAGGGTTTGATGGTCACATTTTAAGGCCCTTGTGTGCGAAACGATTGCCACAAACACCCATGGAAAAAGATGGTCTTGTGGACCGTGAACAGCTAATGGATATTACAGGGCGATCGCGCAAAGTCCAAATGCAGATGACAAAAGACTTTGGCGTAAAAGAATTCCCCTCGCCTGCCGGCGGGTGTCTTTTAACGGATAAAATTTTTTCCGCTCGATTAAAAGATTTAATGGATCACCACGAGCATATCGAAACACGGCACCTGTACTTTTTAAAATTCGGACGTCATTTCCGGCTTGACTCCACAACAAAAGTGATTGTCGGTCGCTCGAAAAATGATAACAAAAATTTATCGGATCATATAGATAAAACCCATGACATACTGATCAAACACGCTGATTTGCCAGGGCCGGATGTCATCCTTACAGGTAACTTCTCTTTAAAAAACATTCAAAAGGCCGCTGAAATCTGTTCGGCCTACACTAAATCAAACCCTGGAGACCAAAGCCTGGTGAAGGTTCGCAGCAGAGATGAAGAAAGTATTTTATCGATCCAAACACCCGTTACAAAAGACTTAAAACCGCTGATGATATAAATAGAGCCTGACCCAAAGGCCCGTGTTTGGGCAACTTTTCGCCCAAACACATTATTTCCGGTCAGCCTCTAATTTAGGAACGGGAATTAAATTAAGTGCCCATAATTAGCAGAAGTTTTTGTCGTATTCAAGGCGCGAGGAGGAAGCTAAACTAGCTATGTGCCCAACGAGAAACGCAGAAGACGGCGAAAAAAGCAATAATTATGGGTAGGTTATTTAATGTACGTTCCTTAGTAGATCATTTTTTCCCAGAATTCTTTTTCATCCTTATCCCAATCCGGTCCGAATTTTTGCTCACAAAACAATGCCAGTCTTGTATACCAGCTTGTCCATGGATTTTTACCATCTTTTTGTGCTTTAAGCACATCAATGAGGAAGGCTTCAATATTTATCATTTCTTGTTTTGGAATATAAGAACACGCCCCACCAAGGTAGGATTTTTTAATATTATCCGGGCTTAATGCATGCGCCGTAAGCATGACTGTAATCACCTCTTTTTTGGTAGCAGTTTCTAACAACTGATAGCCGTCAACACCCATAATATCGAGAATTGCTATATCAAAATCCTGAGTTTCAAGAAGTGTATTTGCTTCTTCAAAGCTTTGTGCTCTGACTGTTATGCACATATTGAGCAACTCTTCAAGAGACTCTAGTACATCCGGCTCATCATCAACAATCAAGATCTTTTTGTTTTCTATACTGATATTTGACATTTTTCCATCCGATTTAAAATTAGGTTATGGTCAACAAATGAAGGGAAATATAGCCAATAAGGCTATCCACATCATCTCTAAATATATGATTATATACTAAAATTTTTTATTCCTTGTGTCTATGACCGCTGTCTTTTGATCAATGTTTTGGTTAAGAAGAGCTCGTTTAACGAAAAAGGAGTATTTTACGGCAACATTTTGGCCTTTAACTGTCCGCAGGCAGCTAAAATATCATCACCTTTGCTCTTTCTTGTAATCGCTGTGAGATTTCTGTCAAGTAAAATCTGAAGAAAATCACTGACCTCTTTTTTGGAAGGCCGTTTAAAAGAGCTTTGGTCGTGTTCATTAAACGGAATCAGGTTCACCTTTGCCTTAATCGGCTTCAAAAGGTTTGCAAGCCTGATTGCATCTTGTTTTGAATCATTTATACCTTTCAATAAAATGTACTCAAACGTAATCTTATTTCTCGGTTTAATGGTAAAGGTCCTGCATGCTTCCAGCAACTGATCCAAAGTATATTTTTTGTTTATGGGCATCAAACGGGTTCGCATTTCATCGGTGGTTGCATTTAAAGAAACGGCAAGATTCACATCGGTATCAATACCGAGCTGGGTAATCCTGGGAACAATACCCGAGGTTGAAACCGTTACCCGTTTGGCTGAGAATTTAAGACCATAATCACTGTCTCGAATAATCTTCAAAGATCCAATAAGATTTTTATAATTGGCAAGCGGCTCACCCATACCCATAAACACCAGGTTGGATAGCCGTAGAGGGTTAAACCCCTTTTCCATAACATAATGTCTTGCATCCCTGATCTGGGCAATGATTTCCCATACTTCTAAATTTCTGGAGAATCCGCCTTTAGCTGTCAGGCAAAACTTGCAATCCTGGGCACAACCGACCTGGGAGGAGACGCATAGGGTGAAATGATCTTTTTCAGGAATCAGAACAGACTCAATATGTTGTCCATCACCCAGCTGGAATAAAAATTTTTCCGTAGTATCTGCCGACACTTGTTTTTTTTCAAGCAAGAGTCTGGGAATTTCAAAATTTTCTTTTAATTTTGCACGCAAATCTTTAGACAGATCCGTCATCTGTTCAAAGGAATCCACTTGGCGGATATAGAGCCATTTAAATATTTGACCGGCCCGAAAGGACCGCATATCATTGTTTTCAAACCAATCAGCAAGATCATCTCTGGTAAAATTCAGTATATTATTCATTTCATATTTGCCCGTTAATTCTTAATATTTCCTTGACATAACACGGAATATAGTCTAATTTCAATGATTTGTTCTTGGGAATTTGTTCTTGGAATTTATTGTCCTGAGATTTGATTTGTTATTTGAGGTTACACTCTTTATGTTTGAAAATTTGAGTGACAGGCTTGACTCGGTCTTTAAAAAACTAAAAGGTCATGGCACCCTGAATGAAAAGAACATCGATGATGGTCTTAAACAGGTGCGAATGGCGTTGCTTGAAGCGGATGTCAATTATAAAGTTGCAAAATCTGTTATTTCAGACATAAAGGCCCGGGCCCTGGGTCAGGAAGTCATGCAGAGTTTGACACCTGGTCAGCAAGTCATAAAAATTGTAAATGATGAATTTGCCAAAATGATGGGATCTGAGCATCAAGGCCTGGACCTTGATGGAAAATCCTTAAGTTCCGTTATGCTTGTTGGACTGCAGGGTTCTGGTAAAACCACCACATCAGGTAAGCTTGCGCGCTATCTTCGAAACCAGGGCAAAAAACCTTTTCTGGTACCGGTGGATGTTTACAGGCCTGCAGCGATTGATCAATTAAAAAAACTGGGGAAACAGCTGGATATTCCGGTTTTCCAATCCTCAACTGACATGAAGCCATTAAAAATTTGTCAGGATGCCAGGCTGGCAGCCCGGGAAATGGGGTGTGACACCCTATTGCTGGATACTGCCGGCAGATTGCATTTTGATGAAGAATTAATGGATGAACTCAAGGGTATTAAAAACGGAATTAACCCATCAGAAATCCTCCTGGTGGCTGATGCCATGACCGGTCAGGATGCGGTAAACATTGCCGGATCTTTTGACAAGGCGCTCGATCTTACCGGTGTAATACTGACAAAAATGGATGGTGATGCCCGCGGTGGTGCCGCGCTCTCCATAAAAGCTATAACAGGAAAACCGTTGAAATTCATCGGGGTGGGTGAAAAATCAACCGCCCTGGAACCCTTTCATCCGGACAGGATGGCCTCTCGAATTCTTGGGATGGGGGACACTCTTTCATTTATTGAAAAAGCCCAGGAAGCAGTCGACACAAAAGAGGCTAAAGCGCTTGAGAAAAAACTGAGAAAGAATGCCTTTACCCTGGAAGATTTTCGAAACCAGATGCAGTCGGTTCGGAAGATGGGGTCAATTAAAGACCTTATAGGTATGCTGCCCGGCGTAAATAAAAAGCAGCTCAAAGGCCTGAATATAAGCGACAGGGAATTTGTTAAGATTGAAGCAATTATAAATTCCATGACCCCTGGTGAACGACGTGCCTATAAGATTATTAAAGGATCAAGAAAGAAACGAATCGCAAATGGCAGCGGCACCAGGGTACAGGATGTTAATAAACTTTTAAAAAGCTATTCCCAATCAATGAAAATGATAAAGAAGTTTAATAAAGGCGGCATGAGTTCATTAAAGAATATGCTGCCGTTTTAAGGAGAAAAAAAAGAATATGGCCGTTAAAATCAGATTGACCAGAAAAGGCAGCAAAAAAAAACCTTTCTACAGAATTGTGGCAGCAGACATCGAATGCCCCAGAGATGGAAGATTTCTGGAACTTTTAGGAACATACAATCCAATGGTTGACCCCGCTGTTGTTACACTGAAAGAAGACAGAATCAAATACTGGCTGGATGAAGGTGCAAAACCTTCTACGACCGTCAAAAATATTTTGAAACGTGAAGGCGTTCCGGCCTGACCGACCAATGTGTTATTTAAGTTAACCTAGGTATTCTTAACACCCCATTAAAAGGAAATGCAGCTATGAAAGACCTGATAGAATACATTGCTAAAGCTTTGGTAGATAATCCTGATCAAGTTGATGTATCGGAAGTAGTTGGCGATCAGACCTCTGTCTTGGAGCTTAAGGTGGCAAAGGATGATCTGGGTAAAGTGATTGGCAAACAGGGACGTTCTGCCCGGGCAATGAGAACCATTTTGAGTGCGGCTTCAACCAAGTTAAAAAAACGCACGGTTCTTGAAATAATTGAATAACCGATGGCCACTAGCAGATGAACAAAAACACTTCGTTTACCATAGGCAAGGTAACCGGGGTTCATGGACTCAACGGCAACCTTAAAGTCTGGTCGTATGCAGAATCGGTTGAAACGTTTAGTCCAGGTAGAACCGTTCTTTTAAAATATGATAAAGATGCCGGCAAGATATATACAATCAATAAAGTCTGGCCGCATAAAAAAGGAATCCTGCTCAATCTGACAGGGGTTGATAACCGAAACCTTGCCGAAGATCTTATGGGCTGCGACATTATTATCGACCGGGAACAATTACCGGAACCGGATGAAGACAGCTGGTACTGGGAAGATCTTATCGGACTTGCCGTTCACGACGAAAAAAAAGGGTTTATTGGAAACATAACCCAAATTTTTCCAACCGGGGCAAATGATATTCTCGTGGTTACACAAGATGATCAGGAAACGCTTGTACCGATGCACAAGCAGTTTGTAGAGTCAGTGGACCTTCAGGAAAAAATGGTAAAAGTCAGGTTGCCAAAAGGATATTGATGGACTTTACAGTGCTGACATTATTTCCCGAGCTGATCAACTCCTTTTTTGAACACGGTATGATTCAGCGGGGCATTGATAAAAAACTGATAACAGGCAATTGTGTGAATGTCAGAGATTTTTCCACAGACCGCCACCATAAAGTTGATGATAAACCCTATGGCGGTGGCAGCGGTATGCTAATGAAGCCGGAACCGTTAAAGGCTGCTATAGAGATGGCTAAAGAAAAGTCACCCTGCTCAAAAGTCGTGCTGATGACGCCTCAAGGGGCCCGATTCAACCAGAACAAAGCATTTGAAATGGCATCCCGAAACAAAGGCTTAATTTTTATCTGCGGTCGATATGAAGGCATTGATGAACGTGTATACACCACAATGATAGATGAAGAAATTTCTATTGGCGACTATGTCATGACCGGGGGAGAGTTGGCATCCATGGTCATTATTGATTCGGTGGCAAGACTTATCCCTGGACTATTGGGATGCAGTGAGTCTTTTAAATCAGACTCATTCATTGATGACCGGCTTGAATATGCCCAGTACACCCGGCCTGAAGAATTTGAAGGGTTGAAAGTTCCGGATGTACTCTTATCCGGAAACCACGAAAAAATTCGACTGTGGAGAAAACGCTCTTCGTTGCAACGAACTTTTTTAAAGCGCCCCGATCTTTTGGAAAAAGGCAAATTGAGTGACGAGGAAAAACAGATTGTAACCCGTTGGTGCCAGGAGTTAGAGGACCTTGTTCAATAGTAACCTTTATGTGGCGTTGGTCCACTACCCTGTTGTGAACAAAAAAGAAAAGATCGTTGGGTCTGCTTTGACAACCATTGATTTGCATGATATTGCAAGGGCGTCAATCACTTTTGGTGTGCAAGGTTTTTTCGTAGTGACCCCTTACCGGGACCAGGCTGTTTTGGCAAACCAGGTGATTGACCACTGGACAAAAGGTGTCGGGGGAAAACTTAACCCTTTTAGAAAGAGTGCTCTGGAGTTGATTCGGGTGAGTCAAACTCTGGGAGATGCCATCATTGAAATTGAAAAAGAGAGAAGTGAACCGGTTGTTACCATTGCCACAAGTGCAAAAAAAACATCCGAATCCATAACAGTAAAAAGTTTGAGACAAAAATTAGAAGAGAATGCGTCCCATGTCCTTGTTTTTGGCACAGCATGGGGATTGACAGACGAACTAATAGAATCATGTGATCTTATTTTGGACCCGATTTTTGGAGCCGCAGATTACAATCATTTGTCTGTTCGAAGCGCAACGTCAATATATTTAGACAGAATAGTAAATGGCAGATAGGAAAATCTCCTGTCATGCCTTTAGGAAAGATCCTAGGAGGAACAAATGAGCAATGTAATCGAAAAATTAGAAAGAGAACAGATACGCCTTGATATCCCTGTATTTGATTCAGGCGATACCATCAAAGTACATGTAAAAATCAGAGAAGGTGAAAAAGAACGTATCCAGGTATTCCAGGGCGTGGTTATTAAAAAGACTAAAGGACTTGCAGGTGCCCGTTTTACAGTACGTAAAATATCAGGCGGTATCGGTGTTGAAAGAATCTTCCCTCTTTACTCTCCATCCATTGATAAAATAGAAGTGGTTACACGTGGACGGGTTAGAAGATCCAAACTTTATTACCTTAGAAACCTTCGCGGTAAAGCAGCCAGAATTAAAGAAAAACGGTTTGCTTAATGTGGCAGCTTGAACAAAAAGCCACAAGCCAAGGATATAAATATATAGCAGGTGTTGATGAGGCCGGCAGGGGACCCCTTGCCGGCCCCGTCGTATCTGCGGCTGTTATCTTGCCAAAAATTTTTTCAATAGATGGTATTGATGACTCCAAAAAACTGTCAGAAAAAAAAAGAGCCCTTCTTTTTCCTTTAATCAAAGAAAACGCGATTGCCGTTGGTGTTGGAATCTGCTCGCACAAAAAAATTGATCAAATCAATATTTTACAAGCCTCCCTGCTTTCCATGAAACGAGCTGTTGAGGCACTAAAACAAGTTCCTGATTACCTGTTGATTGATGGCAAGTTTACCATTGCAACTCACATCGACCAATCCGCCATCATCAAGGGGGATTCAAAAAGTATTTCCATTGCTGCGGCATCAATTATTGCCAAAGTCACCCGGGACGCAATCATGAAAGGCCTTCATACTCAATATCCGGCTTATAATTTTGCCCGGCACAAAGGCTATCCAACCAAGGCGCACAAACAGGCCATTCTTACGCATGGCCCCTGTCCGGTTCACCGTCAAAGTTTTAAAGGGGTCAAAGAGGTCCTGAATGTCGGATGACAAAGTAACCCTGGGACAGGAAGGTGAAAAAATTGCTGTTTTTTTTCTTAAAAAACACGGGTTCAACATTCTTGAAACCAATTATCGTACAAAATTTGCCGAGATCGATATCATAGCAAAGGAAAATGATACACTTTGCTTTATAGAAGTCAAAACCCGTCAAAGTTTGAGAAAAGGGTTGCCAAGAGAAGCGGTTACATTTTCAAAACAAAAAAAAATTATCCTTGGGGCAAGTCTTTATCTTAAACAAAAAAAATTAAATGATGTTCGAACAAGGTTTGATGTAGTTGAAGTCATACTATCCCATAACAGACCGGATATTAATTTGATAAAACACGCATTCCAGGTTCAATAAAATGGAAACACAATCCTCATTCGGCACCCTGTATATTGTGGCAACCCCTTTGGGAAATCTAGCAGATATCACTTTTCGTGCAGTAGATATCCTAAAGCAGGTGAACCTGATTGCAGCGGAAGATACCCGCTACTCCAGGCGACTTTTAAATCACTATGACATCACCACAAGCCTTATCTCGTGTCATGAACACAATGAAGTTCAAAAGATACCCAGACTTATTGCAGATTTAAAAAATGGAACCAATATAGCTTTGATTTCAGATGCCGGTACTCCCACTATTTCAGATCCGGGATATAAACTTATCCAGGCGGCTGCAAAACACGCCATCAAAATTATACCGATTCCAGGTTGCAGTGCTGCCATTGCAGGTTTAAGTGTTGCAGGTTTGCCAACGGATTCTTTTTTGTTTATTGGTTTTTTGCCAAAAAAAGCTCACAAACAAAAACAAATTCTTGAATCATTAAAAGAACTATCGTCTACCCTGATCATATATGAATCTCCAAAACGAATAAAAAAATCACTCCAAACCATGATACCTATCATGGGTGATCGAGAAGCTTGCCTGGCAAGAGAAATTACTAAACTGCATGAAGAATACATCCGGGGAACCTTATCTTATATTTTACAAAAACTTGATGAAAAAGAAGTTATAAAAGGGGAATGCTCTTTGTTTGTTAAGGGCTGTACAAAAGATGACGTCATGGATGACCATGACATAGAGGCAATTGTTAAGGATCGATTACTGCATTCAAAAATCGGGACATCCCAAATGGCAAGACAGATCTGTGTTGAATTTAATCTGCCCAGAAAACAGGTCTATGATTTAATTTTAAAATTCAAGGGGTAAAATTGTGGTAGTATTTGTTATAAATACTATGTACTATTTGTTATAAATTATTACTTTTTTTTCCTAATCGGTCTTTCCAAATCCCATTCCAGGATTCGAATACAGCATAACAAAGATAAAATTTCGTACAAACACTGACATACACAAACAAAAAAACGTTTTATTTATGGTGTCTTTGCAGATATTATAGTTTTTTTTCAAATTCATCTTCAATCTGACATTCCACACCCCAATCTACAAATATGGTACATTTTTTTGAAGAAACCGCTTATCCTCCTGGGTTTGTGAAGATTTGCGAGTTTAACCCCAATGCTCTTAAATACTCACGTTGATTTTGAGTCATGGGTTTGTTTAATCTCCTGTGTTCTCCTATTTTGAGAATCATCAAATACTGGAAGCTTGTCATCAACATAAATGCTGTGGGCTTGTAGGTTCTTCTTTTAACCCAGCCTGGCAGATCCCTTTTGTTATCCCTTGCATACCGCCTCATGTTGTACTCAATAAGCCGCCAGATAAGAAGGGACAGAAGCAAAACAAGCCCTAACACTTCTATCCGTTCGGCTTTTTTGAGAAATATGCAATTCACGATAGGCGTATTCTTTATGAAACCAAAGTTTTGTTCAATCCCATATTGATCTTTATAGGTTCTCAGAATATCGTATGAGCTGTAACCCTTTTGACCATTGATGGGAACATTGCTCAAAAGCACAAAGCAGCCGACTTCCTTTTTAAGCTCTTCAACTACTTCGGTTTCTACAATATCGGCATTCACACAGTACATCATCTTTTCCAAAGTTCTGCTCCCATCTTTTTTGGGCCTACCGCGCCTGTACTTTGAAATTTCAATAATTTGTATTTCAGATTTAAAAAAAACAGGGCTGCCTTTTTGGAGTTCTTCTGCTGCTTTCAGGGCATCCGCCCGGCAAAACAACTCCTGTTTTGATAACTCTTTAATCTTTTTGGAAAGTCCTGTGTGTGCCTTTTTAAGTTCACGTTCAATTCGCTTTTGCCGCCTTTTATCATGGGCACTTGAATGGATAACAACAGCCCTGTAAGTTTTATTGTGAAGAATCGCTTCGGTTTCCCACGCCTTGTAAACGGCAGCAGGCCTTTTAACCGTCTCCATGGTGTCGGATAATTTTCCAAGTTCAACCCACTCATCTTTTTCAACAGCACTTTTGATAAGGCGGGAACATTCCTTATAATTTGCAGGCAG
>JAKIUJ010000005.1 GCA_021647625.1 Desulfobacula sp. | reverse complement strand
CCGGCCTAGGGAATGGCAATGGCCAATATTCCGCAAAGGCTGTTCAAACCGATTATCGGCATGAAAATAAATGCCCAGACCAACTCATGGATTGCCCGGATAAATGCGCAGAACAAGCGGACCCATGTATACTCAAAAAACAATGACAATACCGATCCCAGGATAATGGCAATAAAAATACCAATCAAAGCAAAAGAGACGGTGTTCAACAATGCCGATACAAATCCCGGCAGGCTGAAAAAATCAGGTGTTGAAAGCCCTGTTGCCATACGCTGGAGCTCAAGCCAGGGATCAAATGTTAATACACCGATATCTGCTCCAACCAATGCTGCTATGGCAATCAAAACAAAAAACAGACTGATTTTCAGCATGAATTATCCGTACAACGCTTTCAGTTGACTGTCAGACACCTGATCAACCGGAAGATCGAAAAAAACCTTGCTGTCTTTCAACCCGATAACCCGGTTGAAAAACTGCTGCGACAAATCAATTGAATGCAGAGATGTAACAACGGTTTTACAGGTATTGGTGATAAAATCCATAATCTGTGCCTGCTGCACAGCATCCAGAGATGAAACCGGTTCATCCGCCATCAGGATGCTGACACCCCGATAAAGGGCCCTGCCAATACCTACACGCTGTTGCTGACCGCCTGAAAGCTCACCTATTCGAGTAAATAGTTTTTCGGTAAGCCCAAGTTTTTCAGCAATTGGGCGTATCTCATTAATTCGGATTTTTGAAGGCAGAACAAGATTTCTGATATTGTGAAAAATCGTATGGGTATCCAGCCGCCCCATATAAATATTATGAAAAGTGGTAAGCTGTGATACCAATGAATAGTGCTGATGGATAAAAGCACATTGCCTGGGTGAAATCTGATACAACCGCCTGAGCAAGGTTGTTTTTCCGGCACCGCTTTTCCCGATCAATGCTACTTTTTCACCCTGATAAATGGACACATTGACATTTTTGAGGACAACAACGCCCTGGTAAGCAATATCCTCATTTTCAAGTACGAGTACTGACCTTTTATCCTGCAATTGTTCCATTATCTGAAAACGCCAATGGCCTTGCCTGTATCCAAAATAGGCTGATACATGGAATTATCCGCTTTCATGAACCTTTTGCGGGGAAAAGCATTGAGCAACTCAGGATCTGTAATACTTATCAGGGCCTGTTGAATTTTATTTGTTGTACCATTACCAAAAACCTGATCCACATCCCCTCGAACCGTCCAGTTGTAGTCCGGATATTCCGGTGTTTTCCAGATAATGGAAATTTTTGAAGGATCAATTTTCCCTGCTTTCATTTCCTTTTCCCAGACTTTAAAATTCACAGCACCCACCTGGTAACTTCCTGCCTGCACCAGAGCAATGGTTTTAGAATGATCCCCGCTAAAACCCACTTTTGAAAAAAGCTCATCCGGGGATTGTTTAAAATATTTTCGAATAAAATATTCGGGCATTAACCGGCCGGATGTTGACCCCTTGGAACCAAACGTGAATGTTTTACCTGCTATGCCTTTATCCAGAGAAGCACCAGGTTTAAGGTTAGTTGAATAATGGGCGATGATGTAAGTGATAAAATGTTCATCTTCCACCCCCTGGGCAATCGCCTTTGAGCCCGGGACACCCAACCTTGCCTGGACACCGGAAAGCCCGCCAAACCATGCCATCTGCACTTCATTATTTTTGAATGCCTGCACGGAAGCGGCATAGGATTTCACCGGCACATAGGTAACCGTAACTCCAAGTTTCTGTGTTAAATAATCAGCTATTTTACCAAATCGCTGCTGTAGACGAGCCGTATCCTGATCCGGAATCGCAGTGAATTTTAATTGAACGGCACCTGCAGACGCTGGGTACAAAACGGCTATGAATAAAAAGTAAATCAGTATTAATTTTAATGCCCTGCTTTTATCTTTCATGTTCTCCTCAATCTTAAATCAACCTTAATGTTGAGCCTCTTGCAGAAATACCGGTGAATGGCTCCTGCTCACTATATACTGTAGGTCATGATTGTTACAATACGATATATAGTGGGATCAAGCCATAATATATTTTATCTGCAAGAGCCTTTGTTGCATAAAAATAAACAATTTGCATCACCCTATGACACAAATCAGTATGACAGAGAACATGGCATTGATCCCGCTTTCGGTCAAATAGCAAGTTTTAATCAAAATTGAAAATTGAATAGAAAACACTGATACACTATGAATCTTATAGGATTATAAAGCTATGACTTATGAGTCAAATATTTGCATCAACTTTTTCTTTGAAAAAGGCTTATCCTGTTGATTTTTATTTTTCGATCAGAACAATAACATTAATAAGTGCTTCATCGTTATATTTTTCCAAACTGCTCAACTCTCCAAATTCGATTTCATTTCCATTAACACTCACAGATTTTAGAACCGATAAAAGATTTGTTTTCTTGGTGTCGACAAAATCATAAAGAACGCCTGCTGTTATCCAAAATCCTCTTTCAAGAAAGGCAGGCCCCATTTCCGATACAAGCAAATTAAATAATTTTAAAGTAATCGTTCCTTTTGCGGGCAGGTCTATATCGACTTTTATATTTTCATGAGTGATGGAACTTCGAAATATGGACAGCACGCCGCCTTTCCTGAAAGTTGCGCCCACAAGTCCGGGCATGGCACCCGACAAAGCGAGAATAGCACCATCGTTGACAATAGCGGATTCGACATCATCCACAGGTTGATTATTAAGAAATATGGTTGAAATTCGACCTGAAAGATAGTCGGGTGTTACACCCCATTGATCACAGATCAAACTCTTAAGGCTGCACCCAACTGTGGCCGAGACCATGAATCCTTGTTGCAGAATAGAAAAAAAAAGAAAGATATTATCCTTATCGATTGAAAAAGAAATTGTCGGCAGGTCTTGTTTATCCAAAGGATACCCTCTTTAATTAATAAAACCCCAGGGAGTTCACAAAAGAAACTCCCTGGGGTTAATTAGGGTTCAAATTACCAGTTAAACACCTGATCCAATTCCTCATCGCTAACGGTAAATGTAACACCATGGGGAGCCAGTTTTTCATTTTTAAAATACTCCGGCAACCTATCGTGTTTGGAGGTAAAACCTGCTCCGGCATTAAATTCTCTTTCTTTTGTGAGAATTGATTTTCCAAGTGCGCTCACATCATCAGCTGTCAGGCTTAAACCATGGAAACCGTTGAGAAGATCAACAAGCGCCTGGAATGTTTCCGGCTGATCAAGAATTGGGAATGCTATAAAAAGGCACATTCCCGTGGCGTCTATAGCTGCCGTGGCAATCTGGAGATTTCTGGAAAGTTCAATTTGCCCTTCGGGTTTAAGTGCATCAACATTTCCGCCCACACCAAGAATATTGGTAGCAACGGCATATCCTGCGGTATGGTCTGCGCCCTGTGTTGTGGTCGCATAGGTTACACCGATTCCCTGCACAGCTCTGGGATCATAAGCAGGCATTGCCTGACCTTTAACAACAGGGATTCTTTCGACGCCAAATACTTTTCCTGTAACCTCGGCACCATTACCAAGAATTCGGCCAAGGGGAGTCCCTTCTCCAACTTGTTTGACAAAGTTGATTGCAGCTTCGGCATCACCGAATTCAGCAAGCCCGGCTTCCATGGCCACACCAATGGTGGCCCCCATTTCTATTGTATCTATTCCAAAATCATCGTCCAGCCTGTCAAGCATGGCGATTGCATCGAGGTCGTCAATACAGCAGTTACCGCCATGTGCCCAGATGGTTTCGTATTCCGGTTGTTTGGTAAGATAATTTCCATCTTTATCATGAAATGTACCGGAGCATTTGATAATACAGCCTGTGTGACATCCGTGTGTGGCTTTGCCACCCCTTGATGTTTCAAGTTCCGCCAGAGTTTCACCACTGATTTTGCCGGCACCTTCAAATTGACCGGAACTAAAATTTCGTGTGGGATATCCGCCGGCTTCGTTAAGCACATTGGTTAGGACATTTGTTCCAAATGCAGGAAGGCCTTCACCTGATACAGGATGTTTTTTGATTCCAGCTACAAACTCTTTATTGGCTGCCTTAAATGCTTCAGGATCTTTGGGTTTACGCATTTTGCACCCTGTATCGTCAAGGATAATTGCTTTTATCCCTTTTGAACCCATAACAGCACCAACGCCACCACGGCCTGCATGCCTGGTGGGCCGCTGTTCCATATCCGTAATGGCGATAGTGGCAGCACTTAACTTCATTTCACCGGCAGGACCGATTGAAATACTGCAAAATTTTTCACCATAGGTATCTTTTATTTTATCGACAAGATCATAATTTCCAAGCATCTTTAAGCTATTGTCAGCTTCTATCTTCACTCCGTCATGATTGATCACAACCTTATAAAGCGTGTCGTTTGAGGGTTTTCCTTCCAATACAATTGCAGCATATCCGAGTCGTGCCAGAACCTGTGCACCCTGCCCGCCGGAATTGGATTCTTTTATGCCTCCTGTCAGAGGACTTTTACAGCCAACAGACAGCCTTCCTGACATGGCTGCGGCACTTCCGCTAAGCATGCCGGGTGCTATCACCAGTTTATTATCCGCTCCCAGAGGATGGCAAAGCGGTGGGACTTCTTTGGAAATAATCCCGGATGTCATGGCTCTGCCGCCAAGTCCCTCATAATCTCCTAATCCAGTTTCGACAGCTTTAGGGCCGCCTTGTGAGCCCACATCAATTCTTAAGATTTTATCCATTTGACAAGTCTCCTTAATCTATTAAAATGAAAACAACAGCCTTTTCGATAAACAAACAGTTTTTTGACTGTTATTTGCTTTAACCCTCAGATTTTTGTGAAGCAATTTTTCTTACCCACCACCAACCGGCGGAAAAATCCCGACTCGATCTTCATTTTTCAATTGATACGAAATCTCTTTACGTTGCCCATTAATAAAAATTAATTTCACAATATCCTTTGGAACACCAAGATCATTCATAAGTTTTTCCACGGTTGTGTCTTCTGGAATTTCAAAACAATCGCTATTCTCAGGAAGATATTCAGACAAAGTAACAAACAGATTCAGATCAATTTTTATCATTATTTTATGTACCTTTTTCTACACCCGCGACCGACTAAATGAGATTTATTATATGACACAAATTCAAATTTTTGTATACGAAATTAATCAATTAATTAGATTTTTTCCGTAAAAATTGCATGCCGCAGCAAATGCCATATCGCTTATGGCAAAAATAATACCTCCATTGATGGTACCGTAAAAATTGATGCCGTCGCAAAAAAGAAACCTTCCGGTCTCGCCTGTCAATGGTTTATGAGCAATCATTCGAAAATAAAAATCTTGACATTTCCATTACAAAGGAAAAAGCTAATATTCAATGAATAATTTTTTTTCAATCATGATTGGATTTGATTCTCAGCAGTCCTTTGGCCGAGGTGCATTGATGAAATAAATACCCACAAGACTTGCTGCGGCGGGCTAGTTGATTAACTAGCACTTATAATATAGATAGGGCAATATCCCTATCAAAAATTTGACTGACTCGTTTTCATCCACCGTAAATATCCTGGCTCTGAGGGCCGGAATATTATTAAAAATTTATAACCGTTCATCTTGTTAGTTTTTTGCAGCGTTGTTTTCTCCCAATTTTTTTTTAATTTTCTATCAGGAGGAGCCTTGTTCCCATGACAAAGAAAAAGTGGATAACCATAACGGTCTGCCTGGCCGCTGCGGTGTTTGGAGCTCTTAATTTCACTGGCAGGCTACAAATGATCCCGACAGCAAAAAAATCCCCTGTAATTAAATCGAAAGCCCAAAACCTTGTTGCCCGTTCAAGACAGCCGCAATACGTTTCAGTGTACATGAAATCAGACTTTCGAACCCTGGTTGCCGGGGAAACCGGAAGTTTTGAACTTGAGGCACGCCTGAATACGATAGAAAATACCCAGGGCGGGCCGCTGGTTTGGAATACGGATTCAGGCAATGGCGTGATTGTATGGATTGCCTCTCCCAAAAACAGCGGCATTGCATTCTTTGACAAGACCCGCCCGGATAAACCCCTTTATCATATGATGGTGAAATTTTCAGTCCCCGACGGGAATACGTCCGATCCGCTGACTACCTGGGTTGAATACATTGTTGATTCCAAAACCAAGGCCGGGCAGCACACCCTCTGGTTGGATATTTTCTCTGAACTGACCACAGTGACCGGAGACAAAATTTATGATGCCGGGGTTGCCCGTGTACCCTTTGAAGTCGATACCCACCTATTCACAAAACTGTTGATGTTATTCGTCGTCGCATTTGCGATTGTTCTTTTTATTTTTGAGTGGGTACGGGTGGATGTGGTTGGCATCCTGATGATGGTAATGCTTCCCGAACTGGGATTAATCCGGGCCGAGGATACGTTTCGCGGTATCAGCAGTAATGCGGTGATCTCCATCATAGGGGTCATGATCATCAGTTATGGTCTGAACCGTGCAGGCCTGGTAAATCGACTTATTCAACCTCTGTTATCATTCGTTGGCAATAGCAGTTCGCGGCTGGTTGTGTCCTTTTGCAGTTTGATTGCTCTCATATCCAGCGTCATGCAGAATACCGGTGCTGCGGTGCTTTTTCTGCCCGCCATCCGCCTTGTGGCTTCCCATAGACTCAAGATCCATGTTTCGCGTGTACTCATGCCCATCGGAATGGCAGCCATTCTCGGCGGCACCCTAACCATGATCGGCACAAGTCCCCTGATTCTGCTCAACGATATCTTACCACCGGGAATGGCCAAGTTCGGTTTCCTTGAGTTGACGCCCATCGGCCTGAGCCTTGTCATTGGCGGGATTGCCTATCTTGCCACCTTTGGTTTAGGCATGCTTGAGAAAAAATCAGCAGATCCTGCCAATTTAACCAAAACTGGTCGAGCCGCTGCCGGAGACAGTATTCTCAGGTCATACCCAGGGATTACCGGGCCGTATGAAATTTTTATACCCAGGGATTATCATCCGGGTGAAGGTCCCCAGAAGGTGGTCGATATCCGGCAGCGGTTTCTGGTAAATATCGTGGCATCAGCCAAAGGCGACGCTGTCCGCAATATAGTCCCGCTACCGGGCAAAAGGATACAGCCCGGTTTTGCATTATGTGCCTATGGTCCTGAAAAAGAAATCCGGAATTTCATTCGTGATTACGGTCTGGTTTTCAGAAAAGATGCCCAGCGTTTTAAAGATACGATGTTCAACCCGGCTGTGGCCGGAATCGTTGAGGCCGTGGTTTCTCCACGCTCCAGCATGATCGGTCAAACCATAAAAGAAATCCGATTCCGCGAGACTTTCGGCATAACCGCACTGGCTATCCATCAGGCCGGCACTACCTATTACAGGGAGTTGGCTGATCGTCCCCTGCAATCAGGTGATACCGTTCTGATTCAAGGCACATGGAAACAATTTCATGCACTCCAGGATCTTCACCAGAACTTTATCATCATCTCGCCCTTTGAGGAGGAATTTCACAAACCGGAAAAAGCCAATTGGGCGTTAACCTGTTTTCTGACGTCTCTTTTTTTGATGATCCTTTCGAGTTTTTATTTTCAATCCCGCGCCTATAACCCGATTCCTTTATCAGTCTGTCTCATGGTGGGTGCCCTGGGCATGATTGTCACCAAGGTCATTACAATCAGTGAAGCATACCGTACGGTGGATTGGCGCACCGTGTTTTTGCTGGGCGGGCTCATTCCCCTGGGAATCGCCGTGGATCAGACCGGCACTGCCCAATGGATCGCAAAAGGAGTTGTCCTGGCCCTGGGCAGTCTGATGTCACCACTGGTACTTTTGATTGTTTTGGCCGTCCTAAGTTGTGGATTTACCATGGTGATCTCCAATGTAGGTGCCTGTGCGCTGCTGGTTCCACTTGCTATTTCACTGGCCAGCCAGATCGGAATTGATCCGCGTGTGGCCGCCATTGTAGTCGGCATCGGCGTATCAAACTCCTTTATCCTTCCGACACATCAGGTAAATGCGCTCTATATGGGTCCCGGGGAATACCGAACTAAAGACTATATCAAAATCGGAGGTTTTTTGAGTGTTATCTACATCGCTATTCTGGTAACGATAGTATACATATTCTATCTTTAAGGACGTAATTTGTGCGTATCTTCTTTTTAATAACGGCCATGCGCAGCTTGACCTGCAAGCAATTGCGCAAAGAACCGGAGGTTTTGACAAAACATGAAATATTATACTGATTTTGAATATTATTTCATATAAAAGAACAGTGGCCCGTCGCTTTTCAGAGAATGCCTTAAATCCAAGTTTATGGGAGAAAAAAAATGACAATTATTACAATATCACGGGGATCATATAGTAAGGGCAAGGAAGTGGCTGAAAAGGTAGCCGTACAATTGGGATATCAGTGTTTGAGCCGGGAAGTCATCCTGGATGCCAGCGAGTATTACCATATCCCTGAAATCAAGCTGGTCAATGCAATCCACGATGCACCATCCATTCTGGAACGCCTTGGTCACAGCAAGCTATCTTTTATCGCCTATTACCAGAGTGCCCTCAGCCGCAGTGTGCAGAAAGACAAGATTGTCTACCACGGTCTTGCCGGGCATCTTTTGCTTCCGGAGGTGCCCCATGTGCTCAAGATTCGGATTACTGCCGATCTTGATGATCGCGTGGCCATTGAGATGGAACGTGATGGAATCCCCATGAACGAGGCCAGAGCCTTGATTGTCAGAGATGATCAGGAACGGCGGAAGTGGACCCAGAGTCTTTATAATGTGGACCCCTTGGACAGTTTCCTTTATGACCTCGTGCTCCATATCCGCCAGTTTACGGTCAGCGATGCTGTGGACTTCATCTGCCGTGCTGCGAGCCTTAACCAATTTCAAACCACCCCCGGCTCCCAGCAAAAGATGGACGATCTGACCCTTTCCACCCAGGTCAAAGCAACTCTCATAGATGCGTATCCCGGTATTACCGTCAAAACTGATTATGGCAATGTCCTGATTTACATCAAACCTGATCTACAGCGTGTACGCAAACTACAGGAGATGTCAAAAAGTCTTAAAGAGAAGATTAAAGGCATCAACTCCCTGGAAGTCCACCCGGGAGGATTGTCTCCACCCGGAGCCATCTAAATGCGATCAACCGATTTGTCCTTTTTAATATAACTTGGAATGTACTTATAGAAATACTTTGTTGCTTTGAATTTAGGAAAAATTGATCCATTCTCTTGGAACAGCTGCCCGGATAGGTGCAAAAAAGCAGTTTTGCACCCCAGTTTTATCAGCGGATTAGGAACGGGAATTAAATTAAGTGCCCATAATTAGTGCCTGACCGAAAACCCGTGTTTGGGCGGCTCGTAGAGGAGCAAAGCTCACAAAGTTGCCCATATGCAAGGCGCAAGAAATCCTGAAACCGGAGTGTACTACTGTACATGAGGATTTCAGGATTTTGCAGCAACGAAGCAGATGGGTGAGTTTTCGTTCAAACACTAATTAGCAGAAGTTTTTATCGTATTCAAGGCGCAAGGAGGAAGCTAAACTAGCTATGTGCCCAACGAGAAACGCAGAAGACGGCGAAAAAAGCAATAATTATGGGTAGGTTATTTAATTCCCGTTCATTAGGGCCCTTTGTCATGGAAACCGTAAAAGAATATGCCCACCAGAGCCTTTGTGTCATCACCGAAAAAGCTGCGATAGTATCGTATTGATGCTCAAATCTCCTTAAAAATGAAGCTTTTTTCCCAGGCTTTTTTTAACGTCTTCATCCCTGAAGGACAATATATTCACGGGCGATCGTTTAAAAACTTTTTCAGCAACCGCCCCCATGATACTGTTCTTCAAATTGGAACGTCCTCTTGTTCCCATGACAACAAGATCAGGTACTTCATTATGGATCACTTTTAAAATCTCATCGACAGGCTTTCCAATCTTAAACAATACTTTAACGTTTTCTTTAGCAATATTGGCCTCATCTACCATTTTATTTAGCTTTTGTTTCCTGTCTTTTCGGATCTGTTCAATATAGTGTTCCGAATCAACATCGTAACCCATGGAAACAATACTTTCCACCGAGGCAAGATCCCTTGAATTGATGATACTCAAAACGATAAGTTCAGCATCATTTGTCCGGGCAATTTGCGACGCACAATTAAAAACGCCTTGTGAATAATCCGTAAATGCAAGGGGAATAAGAATTTTTTTAATATTATCCAATTATTTTCTCCTTTAAAATCAAAAGTTAAATAATGGGTGACCGGAAACCCCGTGTTTGGGCGAAAAGTTGCCTATATGCAAGGCGCAAGAAGTCCTGAAACCGGAGTGTACTACTGTACATGAGGATTTCAGGACTTTGCAGCAACGCCGCAGATGGGTGAGTTTTCGTTCAAACAATTATTAATAATCACCAAACGCTTCTTTGGCTGTCTTGCCTTTGCTTTGAATAATTCTCGGTTTCTGCAATAAATAAATGATACCGAAAAGTATAAGCGCAACAGGATAAATATAATACCGCTGGTCATGGGGGAGACCAATCAGAGATGCAATGGCATCAGGTCTCATGGCCAAAACGGTTACGCTTAGGAACAAGGGCACTTCCCATATCTTATTTTTTGCAACAAACCACCCCTGGGTTGCCGAAGCAAAGGCAAAATTACCGATGCATGCCATGAGGAAAATCAGTATTCCCTGGGGCCAGGATGTAATATTATACAGAATCAAATCAGAATTGAAAATAAACATGAATGGCAGGATCGCCGTTCGAATATCATACATAAACCCCTGAATGCCCGTGGCAATAGGCGGAGACTTTGCAATGGCCGCCGCCGCATAGGCAGCAAGTCCGACAGGTGGTGTGTCATCTGCCAGAATTCCAAAATAAAAACAGAATAAATGGGCAGACATTAACGGTACAAACCATTCCTGAGCACCGGCAATGGATACAATTGCAGGGGCGGTTAAAGATGCCATAACAATATATGTGGCTGTCGTGGGAAGCCCCATCCCAATAATCAAACTTGCAATGGCTGTAATGACCAGCATGAGATATACATTGCCCATGGAAATAACATCAATAATTTCCGTGATAAGTCCGCCAAGTCCCAGCGCCACAACACCGACAATGATACCTGCGGCAGCCGTTGCCAGGGCCACTGAAACCATATTCCGGGCACCCGAGGCAAAGGCTGAAAAAATATCAATCACGGCCTTTTTTATTGCAGGAACAATGGGTTGTTTTGCAATATACGCCTTGACCGGCCCCTGGAACAGCATGACCAGGGCCATCAGCCATATGGCATTAAAAGCTGCAAGTTCAGGAGAGTGTCGTACCACAACAAGCTCATAAAGCAGCAATGAGATCGGGATTAAAAAATGAAGCCCGCTGATAAGCGTTTTAAAAAATACAGGAAGCTCTTTTTTAGGTATCCCCTTTAAGCCCAGCTTTGATGCTTCAATATGAGTAATATAAAATAGTGCGGCATAAGAAGCAAAGGCCGGGATTGCAGCGGCCTTAATCACCTGGACATAGGGGACATTGACATATTCAGCGATAATAAATGCAGCAGCACCCATAATCGGGGGAGCCAGTTGTCCATCCGTACTTGCTGCCACTTCAACTGCGGCAGCCTTGGTGGCAGGATAACCCACTTTTTTCATCATGGGTATGGTAAATGTTCCTGTGGTGACAATATTTGCAATACTGGAACCCGATACCATCCCTGTAAGCCCGCTCCCAAGAACAGCGGCCTTTGCAGGCCCACCCTTGAAACCGCCCAGAAGACTTAAGGCAAGCTGAATAAAATAACGACCTGCCCCTGCCTTATCCAGCATGGCGCCAAAAAGCACAAAAAGAAATACAATGGTCGCCGATACATCTAGAGGAATACCATAAATCCCTTCTGTGGACATGGTCATTTGCCCTACAAAACGATTTAAAGATACCCCTTTAAAAGCGATGAGATCCGGCATATAAGAACCAAAAAAAGCATACACACAAAAAAAGATGGCAATAATGGGAAGTGCCGGTCCAATAACCCTTCTGGCCGCTTCTAAGAGCAAAACAGTCATCAAGATACCAATGACGATATCCCTTTGAATGGGTGCACCATACCGTGTGGTTATCCCTACAAAATCAAGCACAAGATAAAGAGCGGAGAGACATGCTGCAATGGCAATAATATAGTCAAAAACAGGGATCCTGTCCGTGGCAGACAAAAATTTCAATCCCCATTTTTTTTTCTTAAACGTAGGGTAATTTAAATAAACAATCAATAATGCAAACCCAAGATGGATTGACCGGATATAGGTTGAATCAAGTATCAGCCAACTTGCTATGGATAGCTGAAACAAACTCCAAGCAACAGCAATAGTCGGGATGACCCACTTCTCAAGCCCTAAGGGTTTTCGTCCTATTCCTTCTTCTTCTTCTGCCATTTTTCTGGCAAGTTCCAAGCCATCATCAATTTCCTGAACTTCAGTATCGCTCATATTTTTTCACCCGATTCAAAACAGCAGTGGAAAAGAGACCTCTTTTTCCACTGCTGATAAGTTGAAAGTCGCTTGCTTAAAAATTAACTATTGTCAGAACAAAAACCCGGTGTTTGGACTATAAAGTTGCCCATATGCAAGGCGCAAAAAAATGCTGAAACCGGAGTGTACTATAGTACATGAGGCCCGATTTATAATTTGGCAGACTTTTGCAGCAACCAAGCAGATGGGTGAGTTTTGGTTCAAACACTAACTATTTCAAGCCTGCTTCTTTGTAATACTTCATAGCACCTGGATGAATAGGCGCTGAAAGACCAGTGAGCATCGCCTTTTTAGTAAGACCGGCATAGGCAGGATGCAGCTTGGTAAATGCTTCAAAATTGTCAAATACCTCTTTTGTAATGGCATAAACAACACTATCAGATACTTTTGCAGATGTAACAAATGTGGCTTTCACGCCAAAGGTTGGAACCGCGCTTTCGGTATTTGCAGCACCTGGATAATTTTTCATCAAGGTTGCAGCTTTTGCATAATAAGGATATTTTGCCAAAAGGCCGTCAATGCCTACAATTGGAATAAATTTAACTTTACGAACACCTGAAGTGGCTTCTTTGTAATATCCTGAAGGATGCCCGACAGTGTAAAAAGCCGCATCAATTCTGCCATCCTGGATAAGTCCGGGAGCTTCGGCGGCTTTTAAGCTTTCTGCATGAAAATCTGTTTTCCAGTTAATCCCATTGGCTTCCAGAGCATCAATGGCATTCTGACGCTGGCCGGAACCAATGTTTCCAATATTAACTCTTTTGCCTTTAAGATCGGCAAGGCTGTTAATATTCGCATCAACCGCCGCGATAAGATCAATGGTTTCAGCATGTATGGAAAAAACAGCGCGAAGGTCAGTTTGAGGGCCTTTATCTTTCCAGTCTGCAAGACCTTTGGTCGCCTGGTATTGACGATCAGATTGTGCCACACCAAAGTCAAGGTCACCGGCCATAATGGCATTGATGTTAAAAACAGAACCACCTGTAGATTCAACTGTGCAGCGGATGCCGTATTCTTTTTTCTTTTTGTTGACGATCTTTGCGATGGCACCGCCTGTTGGGTAATATACTCCTGTAATCCCACCTGTTCCAATTGTAACAAACGTTGTTTTAGCCTGGGTTTCGGTTACGCCTGCACCTAAAAAAAGAACCATTCCAAATAATAATGCCGTGGTCAAAATCAATGTTTTTTTCATCTTTGTCTCCCAATTTTAATTATTAGATTTATTATCTTTGCTGTTCTGCTAAGGGCTCACTCAAAAATTAATTACCAATTTTGAGAGTTGAATCGCCTGGCTGGTAAGGCGTGAAAACTAAGGCATATCAAGATATGTCGTGTTTTCACAACGCAGCCGGACAGGATGAACAGGCTCTCAAAATCTAAAGTTATTTTTTAGTGGGCCCTAAAGAAACACCCTTAATACTATGCTTTTTTTTACTGCCTTTGGCTTTCCTCCTTTCCTGATTTTTTTTACAATTATTTTTTACGCATTATGCTATTAAGAGCAATCTTTGTGCCATCAAACATATACTTGACGGACTCTCGAATTCCGGGCCTTCTTCGATTATGAATATTTGATGGTATGAACAATTATTTTGTTTTAACAAATATGAAATCATCCAAAGCGCTACAAAGATAAAGGTTACAGCAGAAATTGAGTATTTAATCAATTTTGAGTATTTCATCAATTACAAATATTGGCATATTGTTGTCAAAAATATTACTCATGATCTATCGTGATCTCATCCATTTATAAGTTTATTTTTTTAAAATAATCCTTGCATCAACCACATCCAGACCCTGTTCATAAAGCATCACCGGATTAAGATCCATTTCATCAATTTCCGGATAGGATTCAATCAGCTCAGAACACATGGATAAAAGTTTTCTCATTGATTTTTTATCATACCCTTTTTGGCCTCGTACACCATCCAAAAGAACTGAGGAGCGTGTGTCTTCCAATATTTTTTTACAAGAGGTTGGGGATAGAGGCAATACCCAGAAAGTGACATCTTTCATAATTTCAACCATGATACCGCCTAACCCATACATGATCACCGGACCGAATTGTTCATCAATCTTGGTTCCAATGATGACTTCAAGTCCCTGTTTAGCCATTGGTGCGACAAGGACACCCCGTATATCCGCTTCAGGATTATAGACCTTTGCACCTTTAATAATCTTTTTAAAACCTCCTCTAACCTCTTTTTCAGAGCCCAGATTCAATTTTACTCCGCCGGCGTCACTTTTATGCAAAATATCCGGAGAAACAATCTTCAAAACAACGCGTTCATTGTTTCCCTTAATTTTTTTTGCGATTTCCCACGCCTCATCTTCAGTTGTTGCAACCTGCCCCACCGAAGTTTGTGCCCCATGCAACTGAATCAACTGCTTTGCTTCATGCTCCAAAAGCACATGCCGACCCTCTTTTTTCACATTTTGTATAATTTGCTTACCTTGTTCTCTGGCCTTGGCTCGCCAGTCAAAAACAAAATTAGTTTTCCCGTGATATGATTTAAGATAATTGCCATATTTGCATAGAGATGCCACACATTTGCACGAAATATCCAGCGAGTCGTGGACCGGTATATCATAATGTCGCAACAAATCCAGCGCATGGGATTCATATGAACCATAAAGAGAATGAACAAAAATCGGTTTGCTTCTCTTTTTCACCATGGCTCCAAAGCGATGGGCTGCGGCCTCTTCTCCGATGGCAAGGCTCTCCTCAAATCGGATGCCGTAACCGCCAAACAAACCGACCACCAGCAAACCGCCTACATGGGGATCTTTTAATATAATCCTGGCACAATCTGCAAACAGGCTGGGATCAGAATCCGTTCCGCCTGCCACATCAACCGGGTTTACAACTGACGCAGCTTCAGGAAGAATCTTCCTTAACTTACTGCGGGTCTTTTCAGATAACTCAGGCATGTTTATTCCATAATCGGACAAAAGATCTGCGGCAATGGTGGCATGCCCTCCGCCATCCGCTAAGATTGCAATGCAATTATTTTTAATTACCGGCTGGCTTGAAAGGGTTTCGGCCACGGGAAACAATTCATCTGAATTCTCAATCACGACGATACCGGCCCGCTCGTATGCTCTGTTTGCGACTTCACTGATTCCCGCAAGAGACCCGGTATGAGAGCCGGCAGATTTTTTACCCGTCGCAGATCGTCCGCTTTTTAAAAGAATAATCGGTTTTTCAATACTTGTATTATAGGCTTCCTGCAAGAATTTTCGTCCTTGGCTCATACCTTCGACATACATCAAAACGGCTTTGGTATCCGGATCATTTCTAAAAAATTCAAGATACTCATGAAACTTAATATCCGCTTCATTTCCAACGCCGACATAATAGGTGAAACCCTCGTGTTTAAGAATCATTGCTTCTGTAATGAGCGTGAGTGCCATATTCCCGCTTTGACATAAAAGCGCAATATTTCCTCTTGGTACGTTTTGAATTCCCACAAGATTCATACTAGTTTTAAGATTAATCATTCCTGATGTATTTGGCCCGATTAACCTGACCCCGGTCTCTTTTGCAGCAGCAATAACTTCCTTTTCAAGCTCTTGTCCTTTTGCACCCAACTCACGAAAACCACCTGCAATAATCACAGCGCCGGCAACATTCTTTTCACCGCATTTTCTTAAAATCCCTGGAATCGTTCGGGCAGGTGTAGTTATCAAGGCAAGATCAACTTCGCCTTCAACGTCAGTGATATCTTTATAACAATTAAGCCCTAATATCTTGTCTTCCTTCGGGTTAACCGGATAAATTTCTCCTTCAAAGCCGTCTGTCAAGAGAGTTTTAATGGCCTGATACCCCCGTTTTGTTTTACTTTTTGATGCACCTATAATGGCAACGGATTTAGCATTGAGTACTTTATCTAACATGTTTTTTTCCTTTTATTATTTTTTTCTCTGCTCAAAAACGTCTAAAGATTGCTCTCTTTCTTTTGTTGAAACACAGGCCAGACAACCCTCAATCTCGTAATCCATAAGTGCTTCAAGACTGCATTCTCCCTGGGCCATGAGAAAGCCTTTTTTAATGACTTTTAAGGAAAAAGACGAATTGGCAACAATCTTTTGAGCCATAATGAAAGCTTCATCCATCAAGTCTCCCAAAGGTACTGATTTGTTCACCAGGCCAATACGCTGGGCTTCCTCGCCTGTAATATTTTCCGCAGTAAAAAGAAGTTCTCTTGCCTTGCCGGGTCCGACCAGATCCTGAACCAGACGAAATGCACCTCCGGTGACAGATGAAGTGACTCGTGCTTCAGGTGAACCAATAAGGGCTTCATTGGCTGCGATTCTTATATCACAGGCCAAAGCAAGCTCGTATCCGGATCCCAGAGCATATCCGTTAATAGCTGCAATCGTTGGTTTTTCAAATCTAACAATTTTTCTTGATGCCTCCTGCAGAGATTCAAGATAAATTCTATAATCCTCAATACTTCTATCCTTTGAGTCCTTAAGATCTGCTCCGGTTGAAAAAGCGCGGCCCTGGCCTGTTATAATCAATGCCTTAATATCCTTGTCCTGCTTGATAGTCTCCAATGCATCCTGCATCTCAATCCAGAGTTGCCGATTCATCGCATTGAGTACTTTGGGCCGGTTCAGCTTGATCAAACCAATCTTGTCTTTTTTTTCATAAATAATACATTCATAGTCCATGTGATTCACCTATTGTGAAAGGAGCCGATTAAAATTATAAATGCTTTAGATTTTAAACCTAAAGTCGCTTTAAACTTCAAAATGTTAGCAATCTTTATGCCATTATTGATTAAATTTGAAGAAAAAGGCCTATTTGCTCCCCAATAATATTTGGCAATATTCTTGCATGCACAAAAACTTGTATATGTGTTGGACTCTGTGATATTTGTCTGGCATGATAACATTTTCAAAAAAATTTAGATTAACATAAATGAAAAAATTCTTTGCCATCATCGTTATCTTAATATTGTTCACCGCTTTTATTGTGTTGAATGGTTGTAATAATGAATCAACTTCTCTTTTATTCCCTAAACCCGAACTGCCTGTTGTCTTGTTTCAAGGATTCAACATTCCCCAGTTTCCAACCGCACAGGGGCAACTGAATTATGCCAAATCAGGATTTCCGGATGCGAATCAAAAAAGAACGGCTTTTGAATTCATTTTTCATATTTTTCCAAAAGAAAGGGAAGAATGCGGGGAGGCGGCCCTTTATCTTGCCTATATGAATCTTGGCCTTGATTATCGATTTGCAACAAAAAAAGACTTTACCAATGCAATTTTGGCTTACCGGGATGTGATTAAAACATATAAAGGGTATCCCCAAATTCTTGTAAAAGCCAATTGGTATCTTGGATGGATATATTGTGATCTGCTCAAAGAAAAAAAAGCAGGTATTCCATACTATTGGCAGATTGTAAAAACCTATCCCAATATTGAAATGGGAATATCATCACCTGTTCCATGGGTCAGCCTGGTGTATCCTATAACCCCTAAAGGCGCACAACCTGCAAAGAAAAAAACCAAGACGCAATGGGCCAGTGTTTCACTCCTTGAAATCGTACGGCACGCCACGGATAAAATAGAGGTATATCGTGCTTTTGATCTGCTTTGGGAAAACTATCAATACAGTGTTTCAACAGGACTTGCCATTAAACTATTGCTGAAAAACGAAAATCACCTGCAAAAAGTATTGCCCTATATTAAAAAATATGTAGATCTTAATGTAGCCAACACCTATCTTGCTAAAGAAATCCAAGACAGTGCAAGGGAGTATTAACCCGATATGAGGTTAAAAGAAAACTTAAATATTTTCTGTCACTCTTTTCAAGTCCGGATATTTTTAGCATTGACTTTGATCATTGTAATTGTCATTCCCGGAACCGGCTACTTTGGTTATTTACAAGCCAGAAAGGTAGCAGAACAGCAGATGCAGCAATACGCCCTTGGCACTGCCGCCCAAATTTCGAAACGGGTAGAATCTTTTTTATCTCAACACACGTATAACGTAAAACTGATTAAATCATTTTTCGAAAATAATTTAATCAACCATTTTGATGACAAACAAATCCTTCAATATTTTCATCTGTTTCAACAGGATCACCCGGAATTTGTTAATATTAATTTTGGAGATGAAACCGGTCGTTTTTTAATGGCTCCGGCCCAGATTCCTGAAGTTCATAAGGTATTTGATCCACGTGTCAGGCCCTGGTATCGAGGTGCCATCAATAAAAAGGATGTCTTCTGGACGGATGTTTATTTATTTGCATCCACCCAGAAACCCGGTATGACTGTATCTGTACCAATATACGATGCAAATGGCATCCTTCAATCGGTTTGTGGAATTGATATTGATATTTCTTCAATTTCAAAATTCTTGAGAGGAATTAAAATCGGAAAACACGGCTTTGCTTATATCTTTGAAAACAAACAAAAACGTGTGATTGCCCACCCGTCTCTTGTGCAGCTTCCCTGGAATTCCTATCATATTGATCTTTTAAGGACCTGTCTTACGGATCTGAATAAAAAAAACAAGACCTTTGGCATGTCTTCATTCCAGGGTAATCAGTTTTTTACCGCCTATACGGATTATCCCGGAAATGACTGGACTGTTGGGGTGACATTGCCGGTTTCGGATTTTTTAGAAAATGTTATCGCGATAAGACAGGCCATTATCTCTCTTGTCATTGCGGGTATTCTTCTTTCAAGCCTGTTGAGTTATCTTCTTGCCATGACCATTGTCAGCCCTTTGAATGTACTTAAAAAAGGTATTGAAAGAATCTCCAGCGGCGATCTTGAATATAAGGTAAATATCAAAGACCCTGATATTGCCGTGGCACTGGCCGGCTCCTTTAATCAAATGGCATCTTCCCTTGAAATGAGTACCCGGGAGTTGAAAAAAACATATGCCGAACTTGCCCAACAGGAAAAGTTGGCTGCTGTCGGACAGATGACGGCCAGTATTGCCCATGAAATTAAAAACCCTCTCGGAATTATCCTTGGCTCCGCACAGGTTGTCACAAACAAGGAACGCCCCATGGAAATGCGGGAAAAAGCTGCCGATTTTATCATGGATGAAGTCGAACGGTTAAACAACACACTGACAGCCTTCCTTGATTTTGCAAAGCCTGCGTCCCCCAGTTTTAAGTACATTGATATAACAGATCTATTGGACGAGATTCTTATTTCCACCGAAGAACGGTTTAAAGAAAACGGGTATAAAATAGACAGGGATTTTCCTGCCATGGCACCTGTCATTCTGGCTGACCCGGATCAGATAAAAGAAGTCTTCTGGAACATTTTTTTAAATGCCATACAATCCATGCCCAAAGGAGGAACCGTCAGCGTCAGAATCGGAATTGAGAAAGGTAAAGAAATCATTGATGAAACCATCATTCCCATCAAGGGCTTAATCCAGCAACATCCTGATTTTCTAACGGTATCCATAATAGATCAAGGTTGCGGCATAGATAAAGATCAACTGGAAAAAATTTTAGACCCTTTCATAAGCTTCAGGGATAACGGTATCGGCCTTGGCCTATCCATTGTCTCTCAAATTGTCAAATCGCATAAAGGGCAAATCAAAATCACGAGCACTCCCAAAAAAGGGACCCGCTTTAAACTATTATTCCCTCTAGTGCTACAGGAGAAAAAACATGGCGGCTAATGTATTGTTAATCGAAGATGAAGAAAGAATGCGGCAGATAATCGTGATGCAGCTTTCAGACCTTGATCTTAACATCCATGAAGCTATTGACGGTGAGCAGGCAATAGAGATATTTGAAAACGAGACCATTCACCTTGTCGTAACCGATTTAAAACTACCTAAGGTAAATGGCATGCAAGTCCTTTCTGCCGTTAAACAAAAAGATCCTGAAATCCCAGTGATTGTCATCACCGCCTTCGGGTCCATTGAAAATGCAGTTAAAGCGATTCAACAAGGTGCGTTTGATTATGTGACCAAACCGTTTAAAGAGGAAAGATTGCGCTCCAGCGTAAAAAAAGCGTTAAAAATCAGCCGACTGACATATGAAGTAAGGCATCTGCGTCAGGAAATTGAAGACCGGTATACCTTTAAAAAGATTGTGGGTGATTCCCCCAAAATTTGCGAGGTCCTAAAACTTGCCGGCAGCGTTTCCAACACGGACACAACGGTCCTTATCACAGGAGAAAGCGGTACAGGAAAAGAACTTCTAAGCCGTGCCACCCATATCAACAGTCCACGATCAAGCGGCCCCTTTTTAACCGTCAATTGTGCGGCCATCCCTGCCACCCTCCTTGAAGCAGAATTGTTCGGATATGAAAAAGGCGCATTTACCGGTGCCCACAAAAGAACAAAAGGAAAATTTGAAATTGCTTCCGGAGGAACGCTTTTTCTGGATGAAATAGGAGATATGGAGCTCGATGTCCAGGCCAAACTGTTGCGTATTCTTGAAACCCGCGAATTTGAACGGCTTGGCGGAGGAACAACGATGAAAGCGGATGTCAGAATCATTGCAGCAACCAACCAGGATCTTGAACAAATGGTGGAAGAAAAACGATTCCGGGAAGATCTGTTTTACCGGATTAATGTATTCCCCATCCTTATCCCGCCATTAAGACAGAGAAAAGAAGATATCCCGAAGCTATCAAATCATTTTATTCAGGAATTTTCAAAAGCATTTGGCAGAAAACCACCTGAACTCTCAGAAAAAGCGATAAAAAAACTTCGCCACTACCCGTGGAAAGGAAATATCAGAGAATTAAAAAATGTTCTTGAACGGGCTATGATTCTCTGCAAAGGATCTCAAATCACAAGTAACCACCTCATCCTCAATGAATCCCAGGAAAAATCATTTGAACCAATGAATATGGACACACTGATCCCAATGATGATCAATGATCAGGGATTAAGTTTAGAAGAGCTGGAAAGCTATTGTATTCAATATGCAATGAAAACAACAAACAACAATGTATCCAAAGCCTCCAGATTATTGGGCCTGTCCCGGGCTACACTCAGGTACAGGCTTGAAAAAACAGACGAATAAAGACAGTATTTTATACTTGATATATGATGCTGGAGTGCTCCGCCGGCACTTTTTAAACTATCTGGTGCCTGACCGGAACACCTGAAGTCCTATAGTGGCAAGGATTTGACATGATTTAGCAATGTTGAAAAAATGAAGCTTCACTAATTTTTTGCTTCTATTTTGCGGTCAAAAATGTTACTATAATCAATCGCAAAGCCTTTATTAACAAGTATTTTTGCCTGTATTGACTACATCGTAACATTTAGAGCAAAGGACAAACGGAGTAAAAATCTTCGTTGTAAAAAATATGCGGAAAATAATAGAACCGCAGTTGGAACTTGGCCAAACCCCCATCTCAGAAATAAAAATAAATCTTAAGTCTCGGGACGAACTTCCAAAAATTCTTATTGGCCTGCAAGCTCTTTTTTGTGATCATAAATCTCGAACAAAAATTTTTGACTTGCTTGAAAAATTAATTCCGTTCAAAACAAACCCGAAAAATGGTCGAGAAGGAATGCATCTGTGGAGAATACTTGTTCTGGGAATGACCCGGTTAGGATGCAACTGGAATTATGATCACCGTTATGGGCAGAACTCAAACATGAACAAGATGATCGAGACCGTAAAAAAAATCTTTTAATAATGAAATAGACACAACGGTTATAGATGATATTAAAATAAAGGGTGCCTGCCTTGGATGCGTTATGTGTGGATATGATAACAATTGCGTTTATACAGGCAAGGACGAGTTTATTGACTTTTATAATACGAAAATAAAAAAATCCGATATTATAATTTACTGTGGAGAGATCGTTGACCGGTTTCTTTCATATAGCTGGAAAAGGTTTTTTGACCGTCGATTTTTTAATACCCATCAGCCGACGCTGGTGGAAAAACAGATCGGTTTTCTTGTATCAGGTTCCTTGAGTCAAAATTACAATATCAGGCAAGTTATTGAAGGTATGATTGATTTTGAAATGGGTCATCTTGTAGACATTGTAACAGATGAGATTGCTGATTCAGCAATTATAGACTCTCAAATACAAAATCTTGCCGAAAGATTGAACTGGTATTCAGAAAATAATTATATGCGCCCCAGTA
The DNA here is from genome assembly GCA_021647625.1 of Desulfobacula sp. Taxonomy (GTDB): domain Bacteria; phylum Desulfobacterota; class Desulfobacteria; order Desulfobacterales; family Desulfobacteraceae; genus Desulfobacula. Next base: position 22,796 of record JAKIUJ010000005.1, on the reverse strand, counting down.
CATTTCCTGCCATAGGCGGAAGGAAAATTTTTAGAGACGACGTATGGGGCCGGTTGAGATTTGTGTTCCAGGGTGATTATAAATACTACGAAGAAAACGGCACATTTGATTTTCCTCAAAATGATCTGGAAAGCATAAACTTAAACGACCAGATGTCAGGAATGATGGAGAATCCATTTGTTCGAAAAAGAATAATATCAAAGATTGCCGATCAATTCAAAAATGTTTGATAAGACTGCCTCTGTTAAAGGTAGCCATAAACAATAAAGGAGGCAAAGATGCCCTATATTATAAATAATGAGTGTACAAACTGCGGCACTTGTGAGCCGGAATGCCCTCTTGAAGCAATAAGTGAAAAGGGAGACAAACGAGTCGTAAATCTGAGTGTCTGCGCAGATTGTGGCGTGTGCGCGGATGTTTGTCCGGAAGAATGCATAGCTGAAGCCTGAATAATATATAATTTTAAATACTTAATATCGGAAATTGAATACAGGAGAAATCTGACCATGGCTGAAAATAACCCAATGTTTAAAAAAAGTTATTTAAACTACCTAAATAAACTCAAAGATGTTGATCTAGATGAAATTGCACCCAGAATAGGTCTAAAACATGGACATGATCTTTCTGCTAGCAAAATGCTACCCGCCTCGAAGGCGGGGGTTTAAACCTTTTACAGAAACAATTAAAACTGGTTATTGACAGAATAGCCGCATCAGGAAAAAAAGTTTATCGACAGAAAGGAAAAAAACTTTCGGCAACCGTAAAAGTCCCGGGGTGGACAAGAACTGCGACAAAAGGAAAAATAATGTATGAGATAAATAGAGATCATCCTTTAATAACACAGCTTCAAGGTGGTTTGTCCGAAAAACAACAACAAAAGTTAATGGATTTAATTTTTATGCTTGAAAGCAGTTTTCCGACCGAACTGTTTTACAGTGATATTGCAAAAAAGCCTGAGATTCTAAGTAAGCCTGAGTTCGAAGAAGAACTGATTTCCAACCTTCTTGATACTTTTATCATTCAGTTAAAGCAGGAATTCAACAGGGTTTGAATTATGCCCAAATATTGGATATACCCTCGGTCTACAGCAGTAATGGTGATGGATTTTATGAGCACGACCGCACTTGTTCCAAAGGCAAGATTGAAACAGAGCTTTCTTTAAACCAGTTTCCATCTCCTGAAATTCTCTGGCAGCGCTATAAAAAGTATAAAGGTATTGTTACAAAAGAACAGGAATCGATTACTGCACAGGACTATTTTTTTGACGGTTCAGGAAGAACACCACGCTACTATCAGCAAATTGCAGTCAACCGCACTTGTGAGGCCATTGCCAAAGGGCAAGATCGTATCCTTTTAACCATGGCAACAGGAACCGGCAAGACGTATGTCGCATTTCAGATTATTCACCGTTTATGGAAAAGCAGCACAAAAAGACGTATCCTTTTCCTGGCTGACAGAAACGCTTTGATCGATCAGACAAAACGGGGAGATTTCCGTCACTTTAAAGACAAAATGACGGTGATCAGAAAAAAGAAAATTGATAAATCCTATGAAATTTATCTCGCCCTTTACCAGGGATTAACCAACTATGATGAAGATAAAGACGCTTATCGAAAATTCAGCCCCAATTTTTTCGATTTGATAGTGATTGATGAGTGTCACCGTGGCAGTGCAGCAGAGGACAGTGCCTGGCGGGAAATTCTTAACTATTTTTCAGGTGCCGCACATATCGGCCTGACCGCCACCCCGAAAGAGACGGAAGCGGTCTCCAGCACCGAATATTTTGGTGATCCCATCTATACCTATTCACTCAGGCAGGGAATACAGGATGGTTTCCTTGCACCCTACAAGGTATTGCGGGTAGGCCTGAACGTTGACCTTGAAGGATGGCGCCCTGAAAAAGGCAAAACGGACAAGCACGGTTTGCTGATTGATGACCGCATATATAACCGTAAGGACTTTGACAAAAACCTTGTTATTGATGAGCGCACCCAGACAGTATCAAAAAAAGTTACCCAATTCTTAATTAAAACCAATCGTTTTGATAAAACCATTATCTTTTGCGTGGATATTGATCATGCACAACGAATGAGAGCCGCTATTGCCAATGAAAATAGTGATCTAATGGCAAAAAACAGCAAATTTGTCATGCAGATCACCGGTGACAATGACGAAGGTAAAATGGAACTGGATAATTTCATAAACCCTGAAGAAAGATATCCGGTTATTGCCACTACATCCAAATTGATGACCACTGGTGTTGATGCTCAAACCTGCAAACTCATAGTGCTTGACAGTAATATCTGTTCCATGACCGAGTTTAAACAGATCATTGGGCGCGGAACCCGTATCAATGAAGAATTCGGCAAAACTTTTTTTACCATTATGGATTTTAGAAATGTCACGGATTTGTTTGCCGATCCGGGCTTTGATGGTGATCCGGTAAGAGTTAAAGAGCTTAACGAAGATGATGAGTTTGAATCTCCTGAAGATGAATTGAAAACTAAAGAGCCCGTACTTGATGAAGAAGGTGAAGAAATTGTTTTTGATATACCGCCGGTAGAGTATCCTGATGATATTATCGACGGTGGAGGCATCATTGATGAACACCTGGCTAAATATTATGTTAATGGTGTCAATGTAGCGGTCCTGAATGAACGTATTCAATACATGGACGGCAATGGTGGATTGATTACCGGCAGTCTAAAGGATTACACACGAAAAAAAGTCTGTGAACAATATCGATCTTTGGACGATTTTATAAATAAATGGAATCAGGCTGATAAAAAAAAGGTTATTATTGAAGAACTTACCGAGCAGGGTATTGTCTTTGAAAATTTCAAGGAGGTCATTAACAGAGAGATGGATATTTTTGACCTCATTTGCCATACGGCTTTTGATCAACCCCCTTTGAGCCGCGCAGAACGGGCGAACAATGTTAAAAAAAGTGATTATTTTACTAAATACGGAGAGCAGGCACGCAAGGTGCTCAAAGCCCTGCTGGACAAATATTCTGATGAGGGTGTGGAAAATATAGAAGATATGAAAATACTGCAGGTCAGTCCATTGAATCGATTTGGCTCACCACTTGAAATTGTTAAAATTTTCGGCGGGAAAAAACAATATCTGCATGCAGTCACTGAACTGGAACGAGAAATATATAAGGTGGCATAGAAAAATATGGCAAATATCAGTGGAATTGTAAAATCAGCAAGAAAAATAATGCGCCAGGACACCGGTACCGGCAGTGATGAACTTCGTATCCTGCAACTGGGATGGATGTTGTTCCTGAAGATTTTCAGTGACAAGGACAAGGAACTTGAACTGATACAAGAAGGATATATATCTCCCATCCCCGAGGAACTGCACTGGGGAGAATGGGCAGGAGATGACGAAGGCATAACCGGTGATAAATTATTAACCTTTGTCGATCAAAAACTTTTTCCTGTATTATCCAATATTAATCTTGCTCCAGGGAAAAACGGAACAATCAACAAAAGAGCTTTATTGGTGCATGAAGTTTTTGCCAACAATTACAATTATATGAAATCAGGTATTCATTTACGGCAGGTGATCAACAAGCTCAATGAGATTGATTTCAACAACAGCAAAGACAAACATGTATTCGGTCAAATCTATGAAACTTTTTTAAGTGAGCTGCAAAGCGCAGGCACTTTGGGTGAGTTCTACACTCCCCGCGCCATCACTGAATTATTGACGGAACTGATCAACCCCAAACCAGGTGAAAAAGTACTCGATCCTGCCTGTGGCACAGGCGGTTTTCTCACCTGCGCACTGGAACATCTCAAGGCAAAAGCTGCCAATGTTGCCGAACGGGAAGCCATTGGGAAAAATGTCACAGGCTGGGAATATAAACCATTGCCCTATCTGCTTGGCAATACCAATTTGATTTTGCATGATATCAACCTTCCCAATATTCAATATGATGATTCCCTTGCAAAGCCGTTAACAGAATATCGTCAAAAAGACCGGGTGGATATCATTCTGGCCAATCCACCGTTTGGCGGAGTGGTTTCCAATAATAATGAAAACAATTTCCCCCGGACTTTCCGTACCAAAGAGTCCGCAGACCTGTTTTTGATCCTGATGATTCATCTGCTCAAGGATGGCGGAAGAGCAGCCATTGTTTTGCCGGACGGTTCCCTCACAGGCGAGGGTGTAAAGCAGCGCATCAGACAAAAATTGCTGGAGGACTGCAACCTGCATACGATTATCCGTCTGCCCAACTCAGTGTTTCAACCCTATGCCTCTGTTGCAACCAATCTTTTGTTTTTTACCAAAGGCGAACCCACTGAAAACATCTGGTACTGGGAACATAAACTGCCTGAAAATTACAAAGCCTATTCCAAAACCAAACCCATACGGCTTTTAGAATTTGACAATGTAAAAAAATGGTGGAACAGTCGGGTAGAAAACGAACAGGCCTGGCAGGTGGATTTTGAGACTATCAGGATGAATGGTTATAATCTTGATATTAAAAACCCGCATCAGCCAGAACTTGAAAAACAATACAGCAGTGCTGAACTGCTGGATCTGCTGCATCACTCTTTTGCAAAAGGGGATGCATTGCTGGCACAGTTGAAAAAGGAGTTAGGCTGATGCCAAAGGATATTTCCTATGCCAATTTGCGCAATTTCCGGCAGTTCTACCGGACCTATCCGGATAAAAAGATTTGCGACACAGTGTGTAGCAAATTGAGCTGGAGCCATAACCGGCTGATAATGCGGATAGACAATGACCTTAAAACCGATCAGCTGACCCACCAGGATATCGAGCAGATGGACATCTATGTACGGATGTTTGATGAGTTTAAGCGGGGCGATGATGATAATCCCACAGTGGGCCTGATCCTCTGCACATCCAGGGATGAGACGATTGTTAAGTTTTCCGTGCTCAAAGAGAGCAACCAGCTTTTTGCTTCCAAATACAGGCTGGTCCTGCCCACAGAAGCAGAACTGATTGCGGAAATTGAACGGGAAAGACAATTGCTTGAGGATGGGGAGGTTGGGTAGTGGGAAATTGGCAAAAAACAAAAATAGGACAATTCCTTTTTGAACGAAAAGGTAAGTATAAACCTGATGATGAAGCAATTGCCGGATTGAAGCGAATAAACAAAATTGATTTTTCCGGAAACTTTCATATTGCGAGCAAACCCAGCAGGACCAATATGATTCTGGTTTGCCCTGGTGACCTTGTGATATCAGGCATTAATGTTTCGAAAGGTGCTATTGGTATTTATTCGGGCAAAGAGAATATAACAGCAACAATCCATTATTCCTCATATACTTTTGATACAGAAAAAATTAATGCTGATTATTTTAAGCGTTTTTTGAAAAGCCCTGAATTTATCAAACTACTTCAAGAGCAGGTCAAGGGTGGAATAAAGACAGAAATAAAACCAAAACACATCCTACCACTTGAGATTGATCTTCCTGGTATTGAAAAACAAACAAAGCTTCTTTCTCATTTTAAAAGTGTAGAAACAGAAGATAGAGAGCTAAAAAAAGAACTCACCCACCAGCAAACCCTGCTAAAAAAACTTCGCCAGCAGATTTTACAGGAAGCCATTGAAGGCAAACTCACCGCAGACTGGCGGGAACAAAATCCCGGTGTTGAGCCCGCAGGCAAGTTGCTGGCGAAGATAAAGGTGGAAAAAGATCAACTGATTAAAGAGAAAAAAATCAAGAAGCAGAAGCCTCTGCCTTCGATTAGCGAAGAAGAAAAACCCTTTGAGTTGCCGGATGGGTGGGTTTGGTGCCGAGTTGGGGTTTTGTTGAATAAATTTTCCACAGGGCCATTTGGTAGCATGCTTCATAAATCAGATTATGTTTCAAATGGTATTCCACTTGTTAATCCTGCTAATATTATTGATGAAACCATTATGCCCAGCCCGAAAATGATGATAGATAAGGAAACGCGAAAAAGGCTTTCAAAATATGTTTTACACATTGGAGAATTTGTCATTGCCCGAAGAGGTAATTTGTCAAAATGTGCCATTGTCACAAAGCACGAAGAAGGCTGGCTTTGTGGTACAGGCTCATTTTTTATTCAACCATCTAATTTCATATCAAAACAATTTTTTATAAAGGTTTATAGATCGTTATTTTTTCAACACCAATTAACAGTTACTTCTGTTGGTCAAACTATGGCTAATTTGAATCAGAAAATACTTAATGGCAGTATTTTCCCACTCCCCCCATTCCAAGAACAAAAAGCCATTGTTCAAAAAGTCGAAAAACTGCTCGCCATCTGTGACCAATTGGAAACCCAGGTCACCAGCAACCAGACCCACGCCGAACAATTAATGCAGGCAGTTTTGCAGGAAGCGTTTTCTCAAACAACGAAGCAGCCAAAATAACCCAATAAAAGGATCTGTACATATGACAGATAATATTATTTCTTTTGAAGAATTCAGATTAGAAAAGAAAAGGACTGAGTCAGAAAATGATCCGATAATGCAAATCTTAAAAAAAGATCTGCGTGAACAGGAAGATCTGGTTGACTGGTATCTTTTTCACAGCTCATTCAATAAATATAAGCTGTTTTTACATTCTCTGTTTTATAACAACCATGAACGATTAAAAGGGTCGAACCCCAATGCAGGATTCATTCAAATTTTTAATGAAAGCCAAATCAACTCTATTTCAAGCCGCACGGAAGAATTATGAAAAATGATATTTTTGAAAAGATTTCTCCTGATGAAGCGTTAGAAATTCTCAGGCAAATCACAAAAACAGATAAAAAATTGAAAAAGAAAATTATAGAATTGGCTGAAAGTTTATTTAGAGCTGTCAATGTAGACGAGGTTTGTGGAGAAGTTTTTTTTGAACTGGATGTAATTGATGTCCATGAATTGTGGGATCGGGCAGGTTCAAGTACAAATGGTTATACTTCTCCGGAAGAGATGGCGGTTGAAATGTTTGAAGAGGCATTGGCACTTTTTCTCCAGGAGATGTACAGACTATTGGATTTAGAAATGTACCAGGAGGCTAAACTTTACTGCATGGGGATTGCAAAGGGAATATATCAATATGAGGAAGACTCAACCTCAGAATTTAAAGACTGGGCTGCAGATGTTCCAGTAGAAAGTTACAATGACATTTTAAATGAATGGGAAAAAAGAGGGATTGACGTCAAAGACAAAAAAGAGATGAGAGCCTTTCTCGGTGATGCTTGTCCGAATTGGTCTTAGGAATCGTTACAAAATAACATACCCTAAATTTTTTTTCAAAACCCCTTAAAAGACAGGGGATTTTGAAAAAAAAAGGGTAAGTAATTTTGAAGCCGATCCTTTAATGGTCAATCAAACCAATATGATTAAAACCGAAATTATTGAATATGCTATAGAAGATGCAATAAAACCGGGTGACTTCATTGGTTACAATGAGGGTTGGTCTTTTATTTCAGGCCTTGAAAAGGTAAAAGAACAAATTGACGGTGTTGCAAACAAAAAACCTCTTCAAGCCGTTGATCTAATAGAAACCTTTATTGCTGTCTGTTACGAGAAGGCTGAAGAGATCGACGACTCAAGTGGATCGTTTGGCATGTTTGTGGAAGAGTTGTTCTGTTCCTGGGTTAACGCCAGGCAGAAGGGAAAGTGTGACCCCAGAGAAACGGTTACCCGGCTTCTTTTCTGGATGGATGACGACGACTATGGATTTACCTATCAACTGGAAAAAAGTGTATCCAGGGTACTTTCCCCGCAAGGGCTAAATGAATTCGCTGCGGCCATCCTCATACGGTTTGACGCGGATGGGAAAAAAGATTATCACCATCGACAATTGGGGGAAGCTCTAAAAACCATTTATGCTGCTGGACGTGATCTAAAATCATATGTTTTTATCTGCGAGGAAACCGAACTATTACCGAAAGATTGCGAGATTATTGCTGGTCTGCTTCTATCCCGCCGAAAACCGGCAAAGGCTTTGGAGTGGGTGGAAAAAGGGCTGAAAATTCAGAAAGATGGGCGGTTGTACCGGGGTTCAAGCTATAATCTGGAGACTATGAAGCGTGATATCCTCACCAAACTTGGACGGACAGAGGAAGCACTGGAGGATGCATGGCAAAATTTTTTAAAACACCCTGATGAATTTTCCCACAAAGAGCTTATGAGGCATATTCCGAAACAACAACGTATAGAATGGCATCCTCGTATTCTTGAAGTTATCAATACGGCACCATTAGGCTCAACAATCACACTGCTGCTGAAAAACTTGCCGGGGACTATCCGGATGTAGCAGCCAAACTTTACCAGGCCATGGGATTACGGATAGTAAATGCAGGAAAGAGCAGGTATTATGGTGCAGCTCTATCCAATTTTGAACAGGCAAAACAATGCTATGAAAAAGCAGATCTTAAACCACTCTGGATGGAAACTATTGAAAAAGTGATGAATAACCACGTCAGAAAATATAGTTTTATACCGGGTTTTAAGCGGGTGGTTGCCGGTAAAGGCCCAAGTACAGAACCGTCCATTATTGAACGGGCAAAAATGCGTTGGAGAAAATAGGATTGTTTTAATGGGGTTAATGCGGCCAGAGCAAGAAAAGCAAATACTCCGCAAGGTAGCAACAGGAAACGGCTAAAGTGCGGCAACCATAAGGAACAAATATGAGTGAATACCAGTATTATGAATTTCAGGCCATAGACAAACCTTTATCTGAAAAAGATCGAGAAGTGCTTCGGGATATATCCTCCAGAGCGCAGATCACCTCCACAAGCTTTGTCAATGAATACAACTATGGCAACTTCAAAGGTGACCCATTGAAGCTGGTGGAAAAATATTTTGATGCCTTTTTATATGTCACCAATTGGGGAACCCATCAGCTTATGCTGAGGATTCCGCGAAAATTAATAGATTTGGATCTTGCAAGTCAATATTGCATTGGGGACAGTTGGACTATCTATGAAAAGGGAGATTACCTGATCTTTGATTTTACATCTGAAACCGAAGATTATGATTGGGAAGAAGGAGAAGGCTATCTGTTACCATTGATTTCATTACGTTCCGATCTTATACGGGGGGATTATCGATGCTTATATCTTGCCTGGCTCTTTTGTGCGCAGATTGATGAGATCGAAGATGATGAAAAAGAACCGCCTGTTCCTGCAAATCTTGGAAATTTAAACGTCTCCCTTGAAAGTTTTGCAGATTTCATGCGGCTCGATAAAAATCTTATCCAGGTAGCCGCTGAAAACAGTATTGCAGAACAAAAATGGGTTCAAAACGGTCAAAAGCTAAAGATCTGGATAAGTGGGCTGCCCAATAGTGAAAAAGATACAATTATTTTTCGGCTAATCAATGACAACGATCCTCATATAGGAAACGAACTGTTGCAGCGGTTTCGAAAAACAAAATCAATAAAAGATACCAAAAATAACGAAAAGGCATCACGCACTGTAATGAAACTGCTTCAAAAAGCGGAGGCATATACTAAAGAAAAAGATCGGCAGATCGCTGAACAGAAAGCAAAGGAAAAAGCACGCAAAGAAAAGGAAGCGGCCATAGCGAGGGAAAAATATTTGAACGGACTGGCCGGAAGGGAAAATGAAATCTGGGAGAAAGTGGATGCTCTTATTTTGACCAAAAAGCCCAAGGACTATGATGAAGCGGTAAGACTTCTGATTGATTTGAAGGATCTTGCCAAAAAGAATATTACAACCTATTTGTTTAAATCAAAGCTGATGGCCATTCGCGAAAACCATAGCCGAAAATCAAGCTTTATAAATCGTATTGATTCAGCTATCCTATAGGATGAAGAAGGGGATATGGATGAAACCGGTTGACAAAATTCCAAAGAAAAAAGGGGGCAGGTCTTTATTTGACCCTTGCTGAAAAATTCAACAATCAACATGCACCGGATTTCACCGGTGATGTTGGTGTCTGTGTTTAGTGCCAAAGCTAAAAATCTCAGAATATCAAAACTTGTATTGCGTATTGCGCACTATGCTGTATAATTAACTCATGATAAAAACATTTAAACACAAAGGGCTGCATAAGTTCTTTGAAACTGGTAAGTTGTCAGGTATTCAACCCAGTCACAAACAAAAACTCAGAATTCGACTAATTGCACTTGAAACAGCGACATGTATAGAAGATATGAATACTCCCGGTTGGCGACTCCATAGTTTAAAAGATGATCGTCAAGGATTATGGGCGATTGATGTGAACAAAAACTGGCGTATCGTTTTTGAGTTTAAAGATGGTAATGCCTATATAGTAGATTATGAGGATTATCACTAATGGCTATGTATAACCCTCCCCATCCAGGGGAATTCATCAAAGATGTATATATAGAACAGTTAGGAGTGACACCAAGAAGTGTTGCCTTACGGCTTAAAGTTTCACCTTCGACTTTTTCCAGACTTATCAAAGGGCAGAGCGCAATTAGCCCTGGTATGGCTTTACGTCTATCCAAATGTTTGGGGCGTAGCCCAGAAAGCTGGCTTCTTATGCAGGATAGTTATGATTTATGGCAAGCTAAACAAAACGTTGATCTCTCAGGCATAGAGCCTCTGGCAATACCAGCATAGACTTTCAATCTAAAACTGCACAGAGCCTGTCAGTTCAGGTGACAGCCAGGGTCTGTGCCGCTTTGGCAGGTTATTATGAAATTAAAATTAAATTGATGATTAAAAAACATTTACAAACAGGAAAAATATTATGACAAGCACCCAACAACGCGCCGAACTGCAACGCCAGATCTGGCAAATTGCCAACGATGTGCGGGGTTCAGTCGATGGCTGGGATTTCAAGCAATATGTCTTAGGCACCTTATTTTATCGCTTTATCAGCGAAAACTTTGCCAAGTATATCGAAGGCGGAGATGACAGCATAAACTACGCCGAACTCTCCGATGATGTCATCTCCCCGGAAATCAAAGATGATGCCATTAAAACCAAAGGGTATTTCATCTATCCCAACCAACTATTTGCCAACATCGCCGCCGGTGCCAACAGCAATGACAGCTTAAACACCGATCTGGCCAACATCTTTGCTGACATTGAAGCATCCGCCAATGGCTACCCGTCAGAAGTTGATATCAAAGGCCTGTTTGCCGACTTTGACACCACCAGTAACCGCTTAGGCAATACCGTTAAAGATAAAAACAGCCGTTTGGCTGCGGTACTTAAAGGCGTGGCGGGCTTAAGCTTTGGCGAGTTTGAAAGCAACCAAATCGACCTGTTTGGTGATGCCTACGAGTTTTTAATCTCTAACTACGCCGCCAATGCTGGTAAATCCGGTGGCGAGTTTTTTACCCCGCAACATGTCTCCAAGCTGATTGCCCAGCTTGCCATGCACAAGCAGGATAAGGTCAATAAAATATACGATCCCGCTTGTGGTTCAGGCTCTCTACTCCTGCAAGCCAAAAAGCACTTTGATGCTCACATTATTGAAGACGGTTTTTTTGGTCAGGAAATCAACCACACCACCTACAACCTGGCACGGATGAACATGTTTTTGCACAATATCAATTACGATAAATTTAATATGATGTTGGGCAACACCCTGATCGATCCCCATTTTGGCGATGACAAACCCTTTGATGCCATTGTATCTAACCCGCCTTATTCGGTGAAATGGATAGGATTAGATGACCCCACACTGATAAACGATGATCGCTTTGCCCCCGCAGGTGTGTTAGCACCCAAATCTAAAGCCGACTTTGCCTTTGTGCTGCATTCATTGAGTTATTTATCCAGTAAAGGTCGGGCGGCGATAGTCTGCTTCCCCGGCATTTTTTACCGTGGTGGGGCGGAAAAGAAAATCAGAAAATATCTGATAGATAATAACTTTGTCGAAACCGTCATCTCACTTGCACCTAATCTGTTTTACGGCACTTCTATCGCCGTGAATATTCTGGTGTTGTCTAAACATAAAACCGATACCAAAACTCAGTTTATCGACGCCAGCAGTCTGTTTAAAAAAGTTACCAATAACAACCTGCTCGAAGATAAACATATCAAACAGATTATGGAGATGTTCGATGGCAAAGATGATGTAGCGTATCTCGCCCAACGCGTCGAACACGATGTTATTGCCGATAACGATTACAACCTGTCTGTCAGTGCCTATGTGGAAGCCGAAGATACCCGCGAAAAAATTGACATAACAGTGCTCAATGCCGAGTTAAAAACCACCGTTGCCAAAATCGACCAGTTGCGCAGTGATATTGATATCATTGTGGCTGAGATAGAAGGTTAAAGATGAAACCACAGAATATGCAGAACAGACAGAAAAAAATAGTGCCCACTATTCGTTCGTCCGCAGCAGAATACCTTACTTTTATAGCAGCCAGTGGCAAAGGCGATGTTGAGGCCGTCTATGCAGATGAAGACATCTGGCTCAGCCAAAAGATGATGGGTGGACTGTATGACGTTGAAACCCACACCATCAACTACCATCTGAAAAAGATATTCTCAGACAGTGAACTTGAGGAGGATGCAGTTATTCGAAATTTTCGAATAACTGCTAAAGACCGCAAGAGCTATAACACCAAACACTATAACCTTTCGGCCATTATTGCGGTTGGGTACAAGGTCAACTCCGAGCGAGCGGTGCAGTTTCGCAAGTGGGCAACGGGCATTATCAAAGAATACACCATCAAAGCCTATGCCATGGACGATGAGCGTATTAAAAATGATGGCACTATTCTTGGGAAGAAATATTTTGAAGAACAACTTGAGCGTATTCGTGACATACGTCTCAGCGAGCGCAAATTTTATCAAAAGATCACCGATATCTACGCCACCACCATTGATTACGATGTCACCGCCAGCGTCACCCAGCGTTTCTTTGCGACCGTTCAGAACAAATTGCACTGGGCGATTCACGGGCAAACTGCCGCCGAAGTCGTCTACACCCGCGCTGATGCCGAAAAAAAACAAATGGGCTTAACCTCATGGAAAGATGCACCAGAAGGCAAGATTCAAAAATTTGATGTCGGCATTGCAAAAAATTATCTGTCCAGTAACGAAATCGCCCAATTACAAAGGCTGGTCAGTGCCTATCTGGATATCGCCGAAGATATGGCACTGAGGCAGATGCCAATGACCATGGCCGATTGGGAAGAGCGTCTGAATCGTTTTATTGCCGCAACCGATCGGGCAGTGTTGCAAGACGCCGGTAAAGTCAGTGCCGAAATCTCCAAAGCCCATGCGATAAGTGAATTTGAAAAATACCGCATTGTGCAAGATCGCCTGTACGAATCCGATTTTGATAAACAGATAAAGGCACTGGAAAACCTCGAACAAAAACTCATAAACCGCAGAGGTGGTGATGAGTAATACAAACTATATGGAAAAACTGCTTGAGGGCGCCCCGGTTGAGTGGAAGGCTCTGGGGGAGGTGGGGGATTTGGTTCGTGGGAATGGTTTACCAAAAATAGATTTTACTGAAACTGGTGTGCCTGCCATCCACTATGGGCAGATTTATACTTATTACGGTGTATCAGCCACAGAAACTAAATCTTTTGTTTCGACTGAGACGGCTAAAAAATTAAAAAAAGTCAATACAGGCGATGTTGTAATCACCAACACAAGCGAAAATCTTGAAGATGTTGGAAAAGCCGTAGTTTATTTAGGAGAACAGCAGGCGGTTACAGGTGGACATGCAACAATCTTTAAACCAAGCAAAATTATTTTAGGGAAGTATTTTGTTTATTTTACCCAGACAGACATATTTGCCAAAGCAAAAAGAAAATATGCAAAAGGGACAAAAGTAATTGATGTTTCTGCAACGGATATGACAAAAATTACAATCCCCATCCCACCCCTAAACATCCAAACAGAAATAGTCCGCATTCTGGATACATTTACCGAGCTTACCGCCGAGCTTACCGCCGAGCTTACCGCCGAGCTTACCGCCCGCAAAAAACAATACAACTACTATCGCGACCAGTTGTTAACCTTTGAAGACGGGGAAGTTGAGTGGAAGGCGTTGGGGGAGGTGGCAATATTACGTCGAGGCACTGCAATCACGAAAAAACAAACAACAAACGGAGAGATTCCTGTCGTTGCAAATGGTCCGCTTCCAACTTATTTTCACGGGACAAAAAATAGAGAAGGTGAAACAATCGTTATTGCTAGATCAGGAGCGTATGCCGGGTATGTAAGCTTTTGGAGTCAACCAATTTTTCTAACTGATGCTTTTAGCGTTCATCCCGACTCCACAGTTCTTAAACCTAAGTTTGCTTACTACTTTCTTCAAAACAAACAGGATCATATTCATGCAATGAAGAAAGGAGCTGGTGTTCCTCATGTTCGCGTAAAGGAATTTGAGTCTTTTGACATCCCCATCCCACCCCTTGAAAAACAGCAAGAAATTGTTGCTATCCTCGATAAATTCGATGCCTTGACCAACTCCATCAGCGAGGGCTTACCCCGAGAAATAGAGTTGCGGCAACAGCAATATGAGTATTACCGTGATTTGCTGTTGAGCTTCCCAAAGACAGAGATAAAAGCATGAACCACAGAATACACAGAATACACGGAAAAAAAGAAAAAAGCCCTTTCTGTGTTTTCTGTGTATTCCGTGGTTAAAAAATAAGGTTTAGCATGAACAATAACTTTTTATACAAAGAAGAAAGCTACCTAATCCGTGGTGCGGTATTTGAGGTCTATCGTGAGATGGGCTGCGGATTTCTTGAGGCCGTTTATCAGGAATGCTTAGAAAAAGAGCTACACAAGCAAAATATTCCTTTCGTTTCACAACCAGAACTCGAATTGTTTTATAAACAAGAAAAATTGAAACAAAGCTACAAGCCGGACTTGATCTGCTACGGAAAAATTATTGTAGAACTCAAAGCCGTCAAAGAAATTTGTAATGAACATCGTGCTCAATTACACAACTATTTAAAAGCAACAGGTCTTAAACTTGGGTTTTTAATCAACTTTGGGCATTACCCAAAAGCAACGATTGAAAGGGTTATTAAATGAAACCAAAGACCATACAGTATAGAGAATTTATCCTTTTGTGTTTTCTGTGTATTCCGTGGTTAAAAAGGAATAAAAACAATGATTGATTACACTACACCCATCGCCGAATCCAATAACTTCATCGTACTCGATAAATACACCAAAGAGTGGCAGGTCTGCGAATCCTACCAGAGCGAATACGCTTTAGAGAGTGAGTTTATCGATGATTTAAAAAATCAGGGCTATGAATATCTGCGTGAGTTAACCACGCCTGAAAAAATGCTGGCGAATGTGCGGGTACAGTTGCAAGCCTTAAATAAGGTGCAGTTTTCAGAAGGTGAGTGGCTGCGTTTTGTGGAGACCTATTTAGATAAGCCCAGCGATAGCCTGGTCGATAAAACCCGCAAAATTCATGATGACTATGTTTTTGATTTTGTGTTTGATGATGGGCATATTCAAAATATTTACCTGTTGGATAAAAAAAATATTGCCCGCAATAAGGTGCAGGCAATTAAGCAGTTTGAGCAAACAGGTACGCAGGCGAACCGTTATGATGTGACGGTGCTGGTGAATGGCTTGCCGCTGGTGCAGATCGAACTGAAAAAACGGGGTGTCGCCATTCGTGAAGCCTTTAACCAGGTACACCGTTACAGTAAAGAGAGTTTTAACAGTGACAACTCACTCTATAAATATTTGCAACTGTTTGTGATTACCAACGGCACCGACAGCCGTTATTTTGCCAATACCACCCAGCGCAATAAAAACAGCTTTGACTTTACCATGCACTGGGCGAAGTCGGATAACAGTCTGATTAAAGACTTAAAAGACTTTACCACCACTTTTTTTCAAAAAAACACCTTGTTGAATGTACTGCTTCATTATTCGGTGTTTGATGTGAATAATGCCCTGCTGGTCATGCGTCCCTATCAGATTGCTGCCACCGAGCGGATTTTGTGGAAGATAAAAAGTGCTTTTGAAGCAAAGAACTGGAGTAAACCCGAAAGTGGTGGCTATATCTGGCACACCACAGGCTCCGGCAAGACTTTAACCAGTTTTAAAGCGGCGCGGTTGGCAACCGGGCTTACGTTTATTGATAAAGTTTTTTTTGTGGTGGACCGTAAAGATCTGGATTATCAGACAATGAAAGAGTACCAGCGTTTTTCCCCCGATAGTGTCAATGGCTCTGACAGCACCAAAGGGCTTAAGCGCAACTTAAGTAAAGATGACAATAAAATTATTGTTACCACCATTCAAAAACTCAACAATTTGATGAAAACAGAAGGCCACTTGCCGGTGTACAACCAGCAAGTAGTCTTTATTTTTGATGAGGCGCACCGGAGCCAGTTTGGCGAGGCACAAAAAAATCTGAATAAGAAATTCAAAAAGTTTTATCAATTTGGCTTTACGGGTACGCCCATATTCCCGCAAAATGCTCTGGGTGCTGACACCACCGCCAGCGTGTTTGGCCGTGAGCTGCACTCTTATGTCATCACCGATGCCATTCGTGATGAAAAGGTGCTTAAATTCAAGGTGGACTACAACGATGTACGCCCCAGGTTTAAGGAAGTTGAAACCGAGCAGGATGAAAAAAAGCTTTGCGCAGCAGAAAACAAACAGGCATTGTTGCACCCTGACCGGATTAGTGAAATTTCCCAGTATATTCTGAACAATTTCAGGCAGAAAACCCACCGTCTGAAAACAGGTGCCAAGGGTTTTAATGCGATGTTTGCGGTGAGCAGTGTGGATGCTGCTAAATTGTATTATGAGGCATTTAAGAACCTGCAAAATGAGGCTGACGAAAATAAGCGGCTCAATATTGCTACCATCTTTTCTTTTGCTGCCAATGAAGAACAGGACGCAATTGGCGATATTCTGGATGAGAGCTTTGAAGTTAACGCCATGAACAGCAGTGCCAAAGAATTTTTAAACGCGGCCATTGACGACTATAACTGGCTGTTTAAAACTAATTTCGGTGTGGATAGCAATGGCTTTCAAAACTACTATCGTGACCTTGCAAAGCGTGTAAAAGCTAAGGAAATAGACTTGCTGATTGTCGTTGGTATGTTTTTAACAGGCTTTGATGCCCCTACGCTGAATACGCTCTTTGTGGATAAAAATTTGCGCTATCACGGTTTGCTGCAAGCCTTCTCACGTACCAACCGAATTTTTGATGCCACCAAAACATTTGGCAATATTGTTACCTTCCGTGATTTGGAGCAAGCCACAGTGGATGCCATTACCTTATTTGGTGATAAAAATACAAAAAATGTGGTGCTGGAGAAAAGCTATAAGGAATACATGGAAGGTTTTACCGATGTGCTCACCGGTGAAGCAAAGCGAGGGTTTGTGGAAGTGGTCACGGAGTTACAGCAGCGTTTCCCTAAACCTGATGAAATCGAAAAAGAGCAAGAAAAAAAAGAGTTTGCAAAATTATTTGGTGAATATTTACGCGTTGAACATGTGCTGCAGAACTACGATGAATTTGCCAGCCTGAAGGCCTTGCAAAGCGTGGATATGAGCGATGCTGAGGCAATAGAGGCATTTAAGACTGAACACTATTTAAGTGATGCCGATCTGGAAGCACTGCAAGCGATCAAGATGCCTGCCGAGCGTACGATTCAGGATTATCGTTCGACCTACAATGACATCCGCGATTGGTTGCGCCGTGAAAAAATGACTAATGAAAAAGACAAGGCAAACATTGATTGGGACGATGTGGTGTTTGAGGTGGATTTGCTTAAATCCCAGGAGATTAATCTCGATTACATTCTGGAATTGATTTTTGAACATAATAAGAATGTGAAAGATAAAGCAACACTCATTGAGGAGGTACGTCGGATGATCCGTGCCAGCCTGGGCAACCGCGCCAAAGAAAGTCTGATCGTTGATTTTATTAATCAAACGGATCTTGACAAGATGGATGATAAGGCCAGCATTATTGATGCTTTTTTTACCTTTGCACAAGCACAACAGCAGCGTGAGGCAGAAGCATTAATTCGTGGTGAAAAGCTGGATAGTGCTGCGGCCAGGCGGTATATCACAACATCATTAAAGCGGGAATTTGCCAGCGATAATGGTACAGAACTTAATGCCATTTTACCTAAAATGAGCCCGTTAAACCCGCAATATCTGCCTAAAAAACAAAATGTTTTCCAAAAAATTGCTGCTTTTGTTGAAAAGTTTAAAGGTGTGGGCGGGCAGGTTCAATAAGAATTCAATTGGTGTAAAGGCAAATCATGAAACAAGAGCTAAGTCAGATTCCCATCACGTCCATTATTCTTGATGAAGCTATTAAATAACCTCCTCACTTGCTGGTCCGTAACCATCCAAACCTCCATTTTCATTCGATTTGGATGTTTTTACCATTTTTTTTAGGGTCTTACTTTTCGGGAATTTTAATTGTCGTTCGGTGGGTATTATAACTGACGCTGATCACACCATCCAAGAACCCTTGGCAAGGTTGAAGCTTGCAATAAAAATATTAAATATGAACTTTTAAAGCAACACTATTTTTTGACAGTGCAGGAGGCCAGATCCGCAGTTGGAAAATGGGTGAACAATTATAATTATCAACGTACCCACCAGGGTATTGGAGGGCTGCTGGTACCGGCAGAGCGATTCCATGGACAGGCGGATCAAGTACTTTCAAATTTAGGTCAAGGTGTTGACATTACCAAGGGTAACTTTGATATTGAAAGAAGTATTTTTAACCTCGTGCTTAACTCCCATGGGGATCTGACCTTTTATCTTATGGGCAAAGCGATACGCCTGACAGGAGGAAATGATGGAAGAGTTGACATCTGAAGAAATAAAGATATTGATCAAAGCCTCCCGGCTTGCCAGGGAAAAAGGCATCAAACAGGGGACCAGCGTAAAAGAAATTTGTAAAATTGCAGGTATATCCAGAAAAACCGGTTATCAGTGGCTCAAAGACGAGGAAGCATCAATAAAGAAAAAAGACGAGGAGTTCCAAAAATTTATTCACCTGCAAGTTGATCATCAAAAGCTTTTACAAAAGAATGCCAGACTTCGCTTTGAGAATGAAGGTATGCACATTGCCATGGAAATTCATGGTGTGGATGAAGCCATTAAAAAAAAACTCGCTATGAACCAGAAGAAAAAAAGAAAGCTGTGATTTTTCATCGAAACAATTCCAGCGGTCTTCGTGAATCATCATTTGCCATGATGATACCAACGAGTACGCTGAACAGCTGGAATAAGGCCTTTGATGATAATATGCACCTCATCATTACTCCGGACAAAAGGGGCAAGACAGGCAAAGTGACACTGGATATGGTCAGAAAAATAGTTAAAATTGCAAATCATTATAAAACACAAGGCAAACGAATACGTTTGAAATGTTTTACCCGGATGTTGGCGGAGAAAAAGGATATTTGCTTCAGTTCTAAAACAGTGGGAGATATTCTTACCGCTAATGATCTGAGGTCACCCTGTACACGTAAAAAACAACCAGTGTTTTATCAGCAACTGCGCCAAAAAATACCCAATGGTCTTATAAGCGTTGATGGCAGTGAAATCAAAATACATATAAATGGTAAGGTCATAAAATTAAATTTGGAAATGGCTGTGGATACATACAGTTTTACACATACTGCTTTCAGTATTTCTGCCCATGAGACTTCAGAAGAATTTATCAAAGTACTGAAAGCTCACTGCCGGCAATGGGGTACTCCCATTGGTCTGGTTTGTGATAGCGGATCAGCCAACTTGAGCTATGCCAGCTTGAATTTTCTTGATTCCTATAATATTAAACCTGTTCCGGCAGGACCTGCAAACCCAAAAGGAAACGGGTCAATTGAAGGTGCGTTCAGTCAGTTTAAAAATATCGTGGGGTCTATTCATATAGACACATCATCTCCCAGCGCCTTGGCAAAGAGTGTTTTGCAAATGCTGGTTTCTGTTTATATAAAAATGAGAAACAAGCTGTCTCTTCAAAGGCAGGTTAAAACTCCTGCAGAATGCATGACTGACCCTGTACCTGACAAATGCCGTGATCAAGTAAAACATAAATTACAAAACCAAATACATATAAAAAATGCCGTGAATGATGACCAGGCCAAGCTTGATCTTTTGCACTGTTTGATTAAAAACATGGGAATTCATGCTGATGCAGCTGCCATCACCAGAGCTATAAGAACTATAACTTTTTATAATATGAAAGTCATCCTTGAATCAGAAAAAGCCTTTGTAAAGGCTGTTAACAGGAAAAAGGAACGATTAAGCTTGCCTTATTTTTTTGGTATCCTTAAACGAGTTCAGCAGAATCAAGATGAGCAAGCATACAAACGGCAATGCCAGGAACGATACAATTATGATCAGATGAAAAAACAAATAAAGGGGCAGGAACTAATGAAACAAAAACCTTCAACTGTCAAAAATGTATTGAACATATTAGTAAATGCAGTTAATGCACCGGCAAAATATCTTAAGAATGTCGCACTTCGGCGGGCAAAAGAATGGACAACTGAACTGATAAAGTCTACGAAATATATAGGGGTATTAAGAAAAAAATTTGAAACAAGTCTGATTGAAATGACTCAATTGAGCGTGGAGCAGAAAAATCAAATTTGGAAATATTTAACAGGATTTTTAAACATGAAATCAACTGGAAAAAGTGTTACCCATTTTTCTTGATTTTTTTTGAAAAGTAATTGCACTATTACACGCTATTGAATATCAATTATCATACTAATTATGGTGTCGGGTTGGGGATCACCGCGTAGCGGTTTAGTTCAATACATCATAAGATATAATTCATGAATCAGTCATACCGCCCCCTTAATCATAGTATATTAGTATGATTAATCTTGAAGTTGCTTTTTATCTATGTTATTTTTGTTATATTCATGATCTGTTTGAAAATTCAATATAGGAGGATAATATGCCCCAATGTGATTATTACGAACCTGATCGGTGGATAGATCATAATTCCGGTCCTCATAGACGGAAAAAACGTGTCATTAAAGGCGAATGCACATATTATCACGCAACTGAATATCAAACAAATGAACTTGTTTCTGGTGGCCTTAAGTGCGGTAGGGGGAACCTTAATAAATGCCCGATCCCAAAAGATAAAAGGGATTTCTGACTTATTCTTCATATTTCGATTTTCTCTATCTGTCTTCTTTTTTTTGCGTACCTGTTAAAATATTGGATTTTTTTTTAACAGAGGCTTTTGCAGATAAAATATATCATGATTTGGCCCCACCGTATATTGCATTGTAACAATCACAACGTACAGTAAATAGCAAGCAAGAGCCAACCACCGGTATTTCTGCAAGAGGCTCAATAATAAAAATAATATTGAAAGTGCTTAACAGATAATGGTATGGGTGCACATTGCACTATTGATTTTAGGAGAATACAGATTTGCTTGAAAAGGTTATGGAGTTTGCGGAAAGCGGAAAGGGAAGAAGACTGCTGAATACCTTAAACAAGAAAGATATCGTTTTGACCTCTTCGGAGCTGGATAAGATTTTGACGGTATATCGTGACCTTGGCTTGCCCATAGAAATTGATATTCTAAAACGCAGGAGAGGAATTTTAAGGAACGATCAGTATGATGCTCTGGCCCGGACGGTCAAGGATAATTGCTGTTCTGAAAAATTCGATGATTTTGCGGTTTCTTTAGGAAATTTATTGAGCAGCGGTATGAAAATGAATCCCGCGAAGATGAAGACTGAGTGATCTAAAATTTTAAGCTATAATTTTTTTGAATGCCGATGGCTTGATGTGTGGATAAAGTCTCAAAAACTATAAAACAGCTTCTTAGGTCATCATTTATCTTTTAGATATATTGAATAGCAACACCATTTCGGGTGGTCCTGATAATCCATCCTGAATGATCATGATCAACACCATTTTCATCCTTAAAGGAGAGGCCAACCTTACTATTTTTTTTATAGTCCTCGGGTGAACTGCATTTAATAAAAAGACCGGTAAGGCTGTGGTTTACCGATTCTTCAGTGGTTTGGGTTCCTTGGTTATCCACCTTAACCATTGTTTTTAATCTTTGTCTTGGAGATTTACGCCTTTCAACTATCTGGTTTTCCAAACTCTTTTTTGGCATGGTGACATACTCCTTTTATACAAATGATAATCAGCTTTCTCGAAACACCTATAGTTCATCGCAGATGAATAAATACCGTCTTCTTATTAAGTAATGTTAAAATGAGCATCATTTCACTTGCTACGAGCTATAACAGGACTCAAACTTGATATGAAATGCTACCCCAAAGTGCTATGAAGGTCCTGAAAAAGTGACTTTTTTTTACTTCAAACCAAGATTATCAAAAAAATATTTGTGTTTCATCTGATATAATTTTTTGTCTTCCTTCACCAGATAAAAAAACCGGGTATTATTATCATCAAGACACTCAAAAAGGCCTGTATAATCTTTCTGGTCTGTGACATCACAAATACGGGAGACGTCATCATTGAATTTTTCACAAACCAACACCCAGTTTTCCTCTTTTGCATTCTTTTTAATCGTAATTTGCTTTGACGTTTCTTCAAAATCTACCAGGATGGATTTCATTGCTTCTCCTCCGAACTATCTGAGATATAAAAAAATTGCAGATCGACTGTCGTGACCATACCATAAAACCTGCAGATATTGTAAAACAAATAGGAATCGAAAAATCTCGGTAAAATTTAGGTTCATTTGCTTTAGGAACGCTCATTAAATAAGTTACCCATAATTATTGCTTTTTTCGCCGTTTTCTGCGTTTCTCGTTGGTCACATAGATAGTTTAGCTTCCGCCTCGTGCCTTGAATACAACAAAAACTTCTGCTAATTTCGGGCAACTTATTTAATTCGCGTCCCTTATATTGTTTCA
>JAKIUJ010000203.1 GCA_021647625.1 Desulfobacula sp. | reverse complement strand
TTTTAATTGTCTTCTATATTGTCTCAAATGCCGGTCGTATGCACCGGTGTTGATGAATTGTGCAACAACGTTGTGGATTATGGAAGGACTGGAAATGGTGGTGTTGAGTTTCATCCGGAGAACTGAATCGAGATGTTTACCCGGAACCGTCCATCCGCACCGAAGGCCCGGTGCCAGAGATTTTGAGAAAGATGAGCAGTAGAGTATGGAATCCTTTTCATCCAGGCTCTTGAATGTCGCAGGGCGGGTGTTGCCAAAAAAGATATCACCATAGATATCATCCTCAATAATGGGAATGTCATATCGATTGGCAATTTTTAAAATTTCGGATTTTCTTTTAATCGGCATCACCGATCCGATGGGATTTTGAAAGTTAGAATTTAAAAGGCAGGCTTTTATTTTATTTTTTGCAAGATTTTTTTCAAATATGACAGGATCAATCCCTTTTTCCGGGTGGCCCTGGATTTCAAGGACGTACATGTTCAAATCTTCAATTAACTGGAGAAAACAATGAAAGGCCGGAGATTCAATAAGAATGGTATCACCGGGATTCGCCACTGCCCGCAGGCATAGACTTATTGCATCAAGACACCCATTGGTGGTGATAATGTCATCGGGAGTAATGGTTACAGGCGTTCCTATCATTCGCTTGGAAAGCGCTTCTCTTAGTTCTTGATTTCCCGGGCACAGGTCGTAATTGGCAATATGATCCTGCAGGGTTTCAGACTGCATGGATTTCATGATCCGGGCCAGTTGCTTAAGGGGCATCAATTCTCTGGATGGAATGGAGGCACCTAATTGTAAAATATCATCGGATTGGAGATCTTTGATAATGGTTTTCGCAAGGTCGTTTACAATGACGCGGCAAGGCGTAGTTGATATTTTTTCATGTACAGGAGAGGCTAAAGGGTTTTTAATCAGCGCTTTAACATAAAACCCCGATTTCTCCTTTGCTTCCACTCGACCCCTTTTTTCAAGTTCTATATAGGCCTGGTGTACAGTGGAGATGCTCATCCCGAGTTGATGGTGAAGTTTTCTTAATGAGGGCAGCTTTTCACCAGCGGTAAAGTTGCCTTTTTGAATGTTTTCCTGGATTTCATCGGCCAGGGCAACATATCTGAAATTGTTTGTCTGTTTCATCATACGTTTACTCTATGAGGTATCCTTATATGCTTATCCTGTCTGTTATGATTACTTTTGTCCTAATCTGTATCTGTTATTATGTTGTCTTTAATATATACTGTTAAAAATATCAATAAGTTTACGGGGTGAAAGGCATAATTTGAATAATGAAAAATACTGTGTTGTATATAATAACGATAGTGGTCTGGGGATCTACCTGGCTTGGAATAAAATATCAGCTGGGGAGTGTGGATCCGATGGTATCGGTTATTTATCGGTTTGGACTTGCTGCAGCCCTGCTTTTGATTTTTTGTTATTTAAAAGGGTTGACTCTGAAATTTTCTTTTAAAGAACATCTGTTCATGGCGCTTTTAGGAACACTGCTTTTTTCGTTGAATTACTGGTTCGTCTATATGGCAGAACTTTATCTCACCAGTGGGCTTGTTGCTGTGCTTTTTTCTTCAATCGTGTTCATGAATATTGCAAATGGAGCTATATTTATTGGTGCGCCTGTGGATAAGAAAATGATCATCGGTGCTGTTGTCGGAATTTTTGGTATCTGTATTATTTTTTTGCCGGAAATAGACTCCTTTGATCTGTCTGATAAGGGCATGTTCGGGATTTTTATCTGTTTTTTCAGTGTGCTTCTGGCATCATTCGGCAATATCACATCCGCCAGAAATACAAAAAACTCAATTCCTGTCATCCAGGCCAATGCCTTTGGGATGACCTATGGGACAATCCTTCTGGCTTTTATTGCCCTTTTTATGGGCAAAGAGTTTACTTTTGTATTTTCCTTGCCTTATATCGGGTCTTTGTTTTATCTGTCTGTTTTTGGGTCCATCATAGCATTTGGCAGTTATTTAACTCTCATAGGTTCCATTGGTGCAGACAAGGCATCCTATACCATTATGGTGGTACCCATCGTAGCATTGATTTTGTCTTCTTTCTTTGAGGGGTATGTCTGGAGCACTACTGCGGTATTCGGGCTTGCTTTTGTTGTGGGAGGAAATTTTCTGGCGCTGACCAGACGTCAGGCTGCCTGATGTAAACCGCTAATTTACCAGTGCAAACGTGTGATTTATTCAATACAGGTTGCATCTCCTGATGGATCTATGCTAATTAGATTCGTTATGAAACAGTATGTAATAGATGGCCTGCGCCTGGAGGACTATAAGAAACTAAAGGCATATCTGGATGAACATCTGGAATCTTCAGTGCTGGGTGGTCTTTATTGGTTAGAGTTAGACGAAACCATTTTGACGGATATTCAAAAAAGTCATTCAAATTGTCATCCCCATGTGTTTGCGTTAATGCTGGAAGAAACATACTTGTCCTGCGAATTGTTGGTCCGGATAAAAAAAAATATAAAATGCGATTGTATGGCTTATGCAACAAAAAAGCAACGAGACTGGCTCATTGATCAGGCTGAAGCTATTTTGGAAGTGTTAGACATTCGTGTTTAAAAAAGTTTTTCAGGGTACTCAAATGCTAAAAATTATACCTCTTGGCGGTCTTGGCGAAATTGGTCTTAACATGATGGTAATTGAATATGATGATGTCATATTTATTATTGATGCCGGACTAATGTTTCCTGAAGATTATATGTTGGGTGTGGATATTGTTATTCCGGCCATGGACTATATCAGAGCAAACCGGGACAAAATCCAGGGGATAGTTTTAACCCATGCCCATGAAGATCATATCGGAGCCTTGCCATATCTTTTAAAAGAAATTCGGATTCCTGTTTACGGTACAGCCTTCACTCTGGGTATTGTCAGAAATAAGCTCATTGAATTTGAACTCATAAGATATGTTGATTTAAACCTGATCAACCCAGGTGAAACCCTTTCCATCGAACCCTTTGAGATTGAATTTATCCGTGTCAGTCACAGCACCATTGATGGCGTGGGACTGGCAATTAAAACACCTGAAGGCCTTGTGGTTCATACCGGCGATTTCAGGATCAGTCACCATGCAGACAAAATGAAAAATACCGATATTTCAAGCTTTGCAAGGGTTGGAGAAGAAGGTGTTCTGGCGTTGCTGTCAGATTCCACCAATGCAGAGGTGGAAGGGTATACCATGTCCGAGCAGGAAGTGGCTAAAAATCTTGAAAAGTTGATCGTAGAAGCCCAGGGCAGGGTACTTGTTGCTTTGTTTGCATCCAATGTTTCCCGGATACAGCAGGTGATTGATATTGCTGTTAGATGCAATCGGAAGGTGGTTTTCAATGGTCGAAGCATGGAGCAGATTATCCTGGTTGCAACAAAGCTTGGTCATATCCAGTGCCCGCCCCAAACTATTTTGGATATCCGCCAGGTTAAAAAATATAATGATGATGAGGTGGTGGTTATTACCACAGGCAGCCAGGGTGAACCCATGTCTGCACTGGCGAGAATGGCTTCGGGCATGCATAAGCATATCAGTATCCGAAAAGGGGACACTGTGATTTTGTCTTCCAAATACATCCCTGGAAATGAAAAAGCCATTGCCAATATCATCAACAAGCTCTACCGCCGTGGTGCAGACGTTATCTATTCAAAAATTGCACAGATACATGCTTCAGGTCATGCCCACAAAGAGGAACTCAAGCTGATGCTGAACTTGATCAAACCCAAATATTTTATTCCCATCCATGGTGAGTACCGCCATTTGGTGGTTCATGCAAGGATCGCTGAAAAACTGGGTATGGATAGAGAAAATGTAATGGTTGCAGAAGACGGCAGCGTGATTGTTTTTGATAAAGACGGTGCAAAACTTGATGAGAAGGTGCATACCGGCAGGATTCTTGTGGATGGTAAAGGGATTGGCGATGTGGGCCGCAGCGTTCTTAAAGAACGACGGGAACTGTCCGAGGGCGGTCTTGTGGTTGTTACCATGATAATTGATGAGGAAACCGGTGTGGTGCTCTACGGACCAGAGTTGATTTCAAAGGGATTTGTCTTTGATTCGGCCACAGGGTACCTTGTGGATGATGCCCAATGTGTTATTCTTGAAATAGTTGAAGAAATTGATCCCGGACTTGACTCCAGGGTGGATTTGCTCAGGAAAAAACTCAAAAAAGCCTTAAAACAATATTTTGCATTCGCAATTAACCGCAGGCCTCTAATTGTACCGGTGATTATTGAAGTATGAAAAAGGAACTCTATGGAATATTGCTCTTTTTCTTTCTTATCTTTATTGCCGTCAGCCTTTTTACCTATGATTCGTTAGATCCATGCCTGGGTAACAATTTTTTTACACTTCCGGATCATTTTGAAAATGCCTTTGGGCTTTTCGGAGCCCAAAGCGCTGGATTTTTTATCTATCTGTTCGGGTTGGGTGCTTTCTGGCTTCCGATCATTTTAGGATTTGTTGCCATCTTTTGGCTTGAAAGCAGATCGGCAAATATCATCGGCCTGACTTTTTTAGGCGGCCTGCTGATTATGATCAGTACAGGCGGCATCCTCGATACCATTGAACCCGCATTTGAGTTTCTGGGAACACGTATTTCTTCCGGCGGTATAATCGGCACTTCCTTTAGCGATTTCTTACTAAAATATGCCAATGTTGTTGGCCGTATGATCATTCTGACTTTTTTCTTAATTGTTGGTCTGGTTATGG
The DNA here is from genome assembly GCA_021647625.1 of Desulfobacula sp. GTDB lineage: Bacteria > Desulfobacterota > Desulfobacteria > Desulfobacterales > Desulfobacteraceae > Desulfobacula. The sequence goes on along the minus strand of JAKIUJ010000203.1, from coordinate 2,541 downwards.
CAACCGGCGTTTCTATTATTTCATTATTGGCTGGAATTCAAAAAAGAGTCCTGTCGCTGCTTAAGGTTATACAAAACGATTTAAAAGAGGGCGCAAGTTATATAAAAGAGCAATATGCTTTCAGGCAGGAAAAGAAAAAAGAAGCTGCAAAACAAATTGATATCACACCGAAAAAAGAAATATTGATCAAATTGCCTGAACCAGAGGCCTATACAGAAGTTGTGCCACAACCATTGCCCGGATTTTCCGAGCCGGCCATTGTCGAAACCAAGCATGACGATACTGAATTTATACCGGAGATGGGATTGACGGATATCAGGGGAAAAATTGATTTTAAACTGCCTAAAATTTCTTTTTTAGATGAAAAGAAAAAAGTAGAAAGAAACATCGATACCGAGATGCTTCAGGAAAAAAGCCGGATACTTCAAAGCAAACTCAACGATTTTAATGTGTCCGGTGATGTGATTGAGATCCTTCCAGGTCCAGTGATCACTACATTTGAATATCGACCGGCACCGGGGATAAAAATAAGTAAAATAAAAGGTCTTGCCGATGATCTGGCCCTGGCGTTAAGTGCCATCAGCATTCGAATTGTGGGACCCATCCCGGGACGAAATGTGGTGGGAATCGAGATCCCGAACGAAGAAAGGGAGATGGTCAATTTAAGGGAACTTGTAACTTCGAAAGAATTTGTTGAATCATCCTCATTGCTGACGCTGGGGCTTGGCCGTGACCTTTTAGGTAAACCTTTGGTAACGAAAATGGATTCCATGCCCCATCTGCTCATTGCCGGTGCCACAGGTACCGGAAAAAGTGTTGGGTTAAACTCCATGATCATCAGTCTTTTATACAAAGGTACACCGGATGAAATTAAAATGATCATGATTGATCCCAAGCGAATTGAGCTGTCTGTATATAATGATATTCCCCATCTGATTTCTCCTGTGGTAACCGATATGAAAAAGGCGACCAATGCATTGTTCTGGGCTGTCCGGGAGATGGAAAGAAGATATGAACTTTTGGAGGCAACAGGTCTTAGAAATATTATCCAATACAACACTATGGTGGCATCTCAACCGGTCAGGTCCACCGAAAACGGGTCAGAAGGGACAGATGAAACTGAATATGTGAAATTGCCTTATATTGTTGTGATTGTTGATGAGTTGGCAGATCTGATGATGGTTTCATCAAAAGAGGTTGAGCATGCATTGGCAAGGTTGGCCCAGATGGCCAGGGCTGCCGGAATTCATTTGATCGTGGCGACACAAAGACCATCCGCTGATATTCTCACAGGAAGTATCAAGGCCAATTTTCCTTCCAGAATATCCTTTCAGGTCTCATCAAAAATCGACGGAAGAATTATTATTGATGGCGGGGGAGGGGAAAACCTTCTTGGCAACGGGGATATGCTTTTTTGCCCGCCCGGTACAAGCAAGACAGTCAGAATTCAGGGCGCTTATATTTCCGAAAAAGAAATTGCAAGGATTACCAAATATCTGAAAGAACAACGGGAACCCGATTATCTTGATGATGTTACCGTTGGCAGTGGGGATGACGATGAAAACAAATCCTTTGATGATAAGGATTATGATAAAAAATATGATGAAGCTGTAGCCTTGGTCACAGAGAGTCGTCAGGCATCCATCTCTTTTGTTCAGCGAAGGCTTAGGATCGGTTATAATCGGGCAGCCCGGATGGTTGAGATGATGGAGCACGAGGGGATTGTGGGCCCCCAAATTGGTTCGAAACCAAGGGAAATACTGGTTAAAAATTATAATGATGATTGATTTTGATCTGTGGCGGAGCATTAAAGGCTTTATGGAAGAAGGTGAAGCCAAACGGTTATACTCGGTCTCACTTGAAGCTTCGGCCAGAGGTGCTATTCTTGAAATTGGAAGCTATTGCGGCAAATCAGCCTATGTGATTGGGTCTGCCTGTAAAAAAAAAGGTGGTATTCTTTTTACCATAGACCACCACAAAGGATCCGAAGAACAACAGCCTGGTAAAGAATATTTTGATCCGCTATTGTTTGACAAAAATCTGTCACAAATCAACACCTTTCCGTTTTTGCAGCAAACACTTGTAAAAACACATCTTGAAGATGTTGTTGTCCCGATTTTAGCCAGTTCCAATGTGGTTGGAAAATTCTGGTCTACGCAGCTTTCCATGGTGTTCATTGATGGCGGTCATTCTTTTGAAGCGGCCCAAACTGATTATTTAACCTGGAAAGATCATATCCTGCCGGGTGGTTTCCTGGTATTCCATGATATTTTTTTAGATCCTCAAAAAGGCGGGCAGGCCCCGCGACAGGTCTATGATATTGCCAGCAATTGCGGTGATTTTGACACGCTTGAAATGACCCGGACCCTCGGTGTTTTAAAACGTAAGGGCCGGTGTGAATAATTGGTTCATATTTAGTGTTTGAACGAAAACCCACCCATCTGCTTTATTGCTGCAAAATCCTGAAATCCTCATGTACTATAGTACACTCCGGTTTCAGGATTTCTTGCGCCTTGCATATGGGCAACTTTTCGCCCAAAC
>JAKIUJ010000202.1 GCA_021647625.1 Desulfobacula sp. | reverse complement strand
ATAGGAAAAGGCCGAAAGGACAACAAGAATATCCTGGTCATTCCGGTTATTTCTTCCAATCCAGCCACACCCAATATCATTGAATATATCCTGTCCTTGAACATCAACTTCAAGGCATCACAGGCTGTACCGCTGTTAAAGAAAATGAAAGCCCTGGGCGGAAAATACAATCGTCTCAAAGACTGGATTCTTGAGAGTGATGATTTCACATGGGATGATAAATACCTTAACCTTATTGAGGTTGATTCCCTTTTTGGAGATACTGCAGAAAAGGTGGTGGACCAGATTGTCAGCAAAATTAAATAGTGTTTGAATCAAAAGTTTGGTGGTTTTCGATCGGCACGAAACAGGAATGTACCCAACATGCACGAATACAGAAAAGATAATATGTACATTTATCTTGTCCTTTTGACCATTTGCTCCACCGCTGGTTTACAATGCTGGCGAACTCTTTTTGATAATTTCAGCGTGAATGTTGTGGGGCTTAGCGGCCGGCATATGGGGGTGTTGCAATCTGTTCGTGAAATCCCCGGTTTTTTAGCCCTTTTTGTCACCTTTGTCATTCTGTTTATTAAGGAACACAAGCTCTCGGCCCTATCCATTGTTCTCATGGGCATTGGCGTCTTATTCACAGGATTTTTTCCCAGTTTTTCAGGTCTTATCTTCACCACCGTGGTGATGAGTTTCGGTTTCCATTACTACGAGACCACCAATCAGTCCTTAACACTTCAATACTTTGACATACTGACCTCTCCCCATGTGTTCAGCGAACAAAGACGCTTTTCAGCCGCAGCCAATATTGTTGTTGGCCTCCTGATTTTTTTGATGGCACCGGTATTGAGTTATAAAACTATTTTTATTGTTTTTGGCGGAGGCATAACGATTATAGGATTCTGGGCGTTGACAATAAATCCAACCAGAAAAGAGATGGTGCCTCAAAAAAAACAATTGGTCCTCAAATCAAAATACTGGCTGTTTTATTTTCTTACGTTTATGGCAGGTGCACGACGTCAGATCTTTATCGCCTTTGCTGTTTTCCTTCTGGTAAAAAAATTTGGGTTTTCTGTTCAAGAGATAACCATATTATTTTTGATCAACAACGTCATAAATTTTTTCATTAATCCTTTTATCGGTAAATTCATTGTCATATATGGGGAGCGAAAACTTTTATCCATTGAATATTTTTTTCTTATCCTGATTTTTACTGCCTATGCCTTTGTTGATTCAAAACTCATTGTCGGCATCTTATATGTTTTCGATCATATCTTTTTTAATTTTGCCACGGGTATTAAAACCTATTTTCAAAAGATTGCCGAACCCGCCGACATAGCCCCAAGTGCGGCTGTGGGTTTTACAATCAACCATATTGCAGCAGTTGTTCTGCCTGTTATCGGCGGGTTGCTGTGGATGGTGGATTACAAAATTCCCTTTATTGCAGGGGCCCTTTTCAGTTTTATATCTCTTTGTCTGGTACAATTTATCCGGACTGAATAATTCTTCATTTTTTAAACAAATCCATTGTAACCCCCAGCTTGGTGCTTTTATCAGCCCCCTGCACCACAAAAAAACGAAATATTCCGGCACCAGAGGTGACAGACAAGGGATAGACGTAGTCAACAAAGCGATACATGCGTTTACCCTGTCTCCATGTAAAGATCTCTTAATTCTTTTTTATCAACCGTTGCCCGGCATTTTTCCATAATAGCATTTCAACGGCCGCTCTTCTCCGATAATTGCACAATAGTTGCACATAATGCATTTGGATTTAATTTGCTTGCCTTGCTGGAATTTTTTTACAATATCCGGCTGTGTGATAAACGGCCTGGACATGGATGCAAAATCAATATTCTCATTTTCAACAATATGATTAATGTCATTGATATTGTTGATACCTCCCACGACAATCACCGGGATACCAACTGCCTTTTTGATTTGAATGGCTGCATCAAGATTATACTTTAACAGGGGTTTTGGCTGTTTCATTATCAATTTAAGAATGGGCTTTGCAAAGGATTTAACCCAGGAAGGTAAATTTTTATATTTAAATGTATACGCCATGGCCGGATCGACCGGGAGTGTTTCGCTGCGCATGGTATATAAACCATCCTCGATAACACCTGAAGACACCTCAATGCCTGCACAACCTGAATCTTCAAGCAGCTTTGCAATTTTCACTGCTTCATCTACCCGAACGCCGTTTTTTTGACCATCATGGGCACTTATTTTAATTAAAATGGGATAATCCCCAACCACGTCCCTGGCGCGCTTGTATATTTCTGAGATAATCCGGTATTTATTTTGGATTGTTTCTCCCCATTCATCTGTTCTCCTGTTTGAATGTGAAGATAAAAACTGGGACAACAAATATCCATGAGCACCATGGAGCTGAACACCATCAAATCCAGCTTTTTTCGTCCTTAAGATAGCATCAACAAAATGACCAATAATGGTATTTATCTCGTCTGTGGTGAGCGCTTTTGGCATATCTTCACTGTAAAATTTATCCCTCAAAGCCGATGGTGCAACTATGGGCACGCCTGTTATTTTGGATCGGGTTTGCCTTCCACAGTGTGCAATCTGCATGATGATTGGTGTTCCAAACGCATGTACGGCATCGGTAATTTCTTTGAACTTAGGAATGGTTTCATCCGTATCAATCATGGTCATGTTATATAAGGGACTTTTACCATCCGGTTGAATAGCTGAATAACCGGTAATTATCCCACCGGCACCACCTTTAGCCAGCCTAACATATAATTTTTTCAACGCATCCGTTGCAAAGCCTTTGTCATCAGCCATGCCTTCATGGGTTGCCGATCGAATTATTCTGTTCTTAAATTGAATACCTTCAATTACCGTCGTTTCAAATGTTTTCTTTTTCATTTTCCACCAATATTTTTTGGTTATATATGAAATAATATTAAAAATCAGTCTAATATTTTATAAAAAAACTTACACTGTTTTTATAGAATATTCAACTCGGAAACCTGGGACGACACCCTGTTTTCATTTTATTTATGAGCGATTTTGGCTATTCGCGCCAATACTCCGGCTGATTCAGTTCCATGTCAAAATTTATAATATCCCCAAAACTTTTAAAACTTCAATAAAGCATTGATGCATTCCAGGAGTCCGTGCTATTTTTACATAGGTCTTTTCTATAATCCATCAAACCATAACCCTAAAGGATGGTATTCAATGGATGAAACTAAAAAGCTATTAAGCATAAGCAAAACACTTGAAAACTTAATTAATTATACGGTCGATGATATTTTTAATACATATTCAAACCAATTTTTAATTGAGGACATCACCTATATCATTCCTGCGGTATGGGGTGTAACCGGAAAGGACCAACTGGATGACATCCAAAAAGCAATTCATAAAAGTATCCTTAATCTTGTTGACGGTTGTATTGCAGCGTTTTCTATCAAGGATTTGAATGATCCCCAGGCTTTTGCTATCCGGTATCTCGTCAACCGGATTATCATTTATACCATAACCTATAGGGTTGAAATGACTAAAAACCAAATATCAGAAGAAAAAATTAATGCTGAGAACCTGTTAATGAATTTCCCGCCCGCAGGAAATGCTTAAAATGTCTATTATATTATGACAATCATGAACACTCAATTTTCATTTGCAGCCTGGCCAATGACTCGTGTGGTCAAAATAATCCTGATCGTTAATACCGTGATCTGGCTGGCCACTATTTTATTATCCAAATTCACCAATGGTAACTTTTTGTTTGTCAACCTGGCCCTTACGCCTTCTTCAATTTTTCCAAAATTTCATATCTGGCAATTGTTCACATATATGTGGCTTCACGATATCCAGTCATTTAATCATATTTTGTTTAACAGCCTGTTTTTGTGGATGTTTGGCCCAACACTTGAACAAAAATTAGGAACGAAAAAATTTTTACAGCTTTATTTAATCTGTGGCCTGGGGGCAGGCCTTGTTGTTTTTATGACCGGATTGATTTTAAATCCTTCTATGATGGTTGTGGGAGCCTCGGGAGCCATTTACGGACTAGTTGCTGTATGGGCCATTGCCAACCCTGAAAAACCAATCTATTTATTTGGCGTTCTTCCGATAAAAGCAAAATACTTTATTCTGTTTCCAATTGGATATGCAATCTTGGATTTTCTTGTCGAGGGGTCTACCGTCAGTCATTCGGCTCATATCGGTGGTCTTGCCATAGGTGCCCTGTATATTACCGGCTATTGGCATCCCGGCCTTATAAAAAATAAATTTCTTTACCTGCTTTTTGAGCATAAATTAAAAAAAATTAAAAAAGAGAAAACAAAGCCTTCCCCAAAAAAACAAAACAAAAAACAACCACCCGGCGGTGGATACTGGAATTGATTTGTGCAATCTTTAAAGAAATCACTGACTCTGGCACAACAAACGAATTGGTGCAAAAAGTTTCGGAGCGGATTGCACAATCCCATTTTTATTTCCATCGTCATATGGTGCATTATATCTTGATTTGGATACTATTCCTGCTATCATTTTATTAATGACGGATACTCAATTTAGAGACTATCTGCATTTGCTGAAAACTCTATTTTGTCTTTCACTCTGAATGGTATTGAAAGACAAAAAAAGATGCAACACCAATATATTTAGTTTTTAGGAGGTAAAATGAAAAAGCAGATAACCCTTATTATTTTGGCATTTTTTTTAGCAGCGGCATCAACTGTTTGGGCTGCAAACGATAAGCCAAACGACGATACCATTAAAATGCAAAGCACTATTTACGGCGCAACAATCGACAGCAAGGTCGCCTTTTATCAAAAAAGACTTTATCTTATAGATTCTGAATATAAAATATTGGCCAATATCGGGAAAGATGCTGTAAAAAGAATCGCTTACCTGAAATCAAACCGGCAACAGCTCATCAGCAATATGACAGCCCAAAATGTGGATCTTACCAATACCCGTATGGACTCCTATTTAGGCAAAACGATGAACAGTGTAAATTTAACAACCATGGAGGCATATTCTTCAGACAATTAGACACCGTTTAACAAGCTATCTTGTAAAACCCCTAAAAAAGATAGCTGCCTCATTAACAAGCGGCTTTGATTCATTCCTATCCGAATCAAAGCCGCTTGTTTTTTTTCGATTCATTTTCCTGCCAATAAGTTTCTTTTCAAAAAAAACAAAGCCTGTAAAAATTATAAATTAAAAAAAAGACGTTCAGCACGCCATCTTCTCCATACCTTTCATATCCGGGGAATATTTAGATTCGGATATTTAGATTGACAAATGCATATAATTTGTGGCTATATGAGATTAGCACAGTTTGCATAGTTTGCACAATTTGTGCAAAAAAAACATGCCAATGAAAAAGCCTAGTTACCATATAAACAGATTAAAAGGATTGCCCATAGCCTTCCTTTTCCTATTTATGGCGCTTTTTGCCTGGGAACAGGCATTTGCCGGCAGCATGAAAACAGACTGGCAGAAACTATCCACACAAAGAACTGTCCTCCTTTTTCAAGACAGCAAAGACCTTCACAAATTCAATACGAAAATTAATTTTGGGACTGACATTCAAACCACGAATGCTAACCTGACCCATACCATCATTCAAAAGGTGGACGATTTATTTGAACGATCCCGGGAACTTCTTGAAATGCATGGGTTTGTCAATAAAATAATGGTTAAGATCTTTAAGGACAAGCAACAGCTCGACCAGGCTTACCGTAAACAGTATCAAAAGCAGGGCTCGGCCCGAGCCTGGTATTCCCATGACAACCTGACCGTTTATGTTCAACTTAACGACCTTCATGAAGGCATGCTCGCCCACGAATTTGCCCATGCCGTCATTGATCACTATTTAATTGTCCCACCGCCAGGCAGAACAGCAGAGATCCTGGCAAGATATGTTGACAACAATCTCCACAAGCAGAACTTTCCGGATACAGAGAACGCACACGCCCAGGGATATTCCGCACAATAAATCAGATTTTTACCTGGACAGATTGGCCCATCAGACTTCTTCGCTTGTACCTGGCATTTTTCTTTTTTGCCAGGGAGGTTTTTCTTACTTCCTTTAATGCATGGCTTGCAAACTCCGGGTTATCTTCAATTTTAATCTGTTCAATACGATCGGCACTTCGACTGTCCGCCAGCACAGCCCTGCCCAGCGGTGTCCTGCTGATCACGGTTGTCCAGCCTTCCTGGGCACCCAGGCCGCCAAAAGAGATATCTGAGAACTCAGCTGAATAGTCTGAACAATAGTGACAGGCATATCTCTTCATGGATACCATATCGTCCAGGGATATTGTTTTTTGACTACCTGACTTCATTGTAATGATAAGTTTGTCTTTCAAGTTAAATTTTGCCACATCATTCCATGAAATTCCGGCAATATCGGCCAGATATTGCTGCTCTTTTATTCCAAATGTATAATTTCCGGAACAAAACAGGCCCAGGCATATTTTTATGGCATCCGACGGTATCAGATTCAATACCTGCATTTTCCGAAGAGATCTAATCTGGCAGGGTGTTCCCACCAGGGCAACCCGTTTCAATCCTTTCTTCACCATGGGATCAAGCTCCCCGATGGTTGAAAAAGTCATATACTCATCACTCAGACGCTTCATTCTGTGTGCGGTATCAAAAAAAAGCCCTGCTGATTCCAGAATTTCTTCCGGGGTAGTCGCCAGATAAGGCTCCCTCTGAAACTTCCCAACGGGTCTGCTCACTATGGCTCCGTCTATCCTGTTTCTTTCAAACAGATGGAGTAATACGGCAGTCACAACCCCGCCGTCACTGGCCCGCTCACGCACCTTTTTTTGTGTGGATCTTAAAACTGTCGTTTCAATAACCCGGCCCATTGGTTCGCTCCAGGCAGCCTGCCGTTTTGTTTCTTCATCCAGATCATTAATCTCCGGACATATGGAGTAACAAAGACCACATTCAATACATTTTTCCAAATCGCCATAAACGGGCTTCCCATTGTCGTTTATTTCAAGCGCACCATAATTAATGGCCGTACAGAAGGCAGCGCACCCGCCGCATCTAAAGCACAATCCAGGCTTTTGAACTTCCTGCACCAGATTAAAAAACGTTTTCATGATATCTTCCCTCTTTTGTTGTGCAAAATATCGTTACAGCCCCACCATCACAAGGTCATCACCCAGGTATTTTCGCTCGTTCTCTCCCAGGACCCCCATGGCCAGACATAAAATAGTCCACAAATGTATGGACCCAAATTTTGCAGAATGAACCCGGCCCAGCTCCAAAATCTGGCTATGGCAATTATTACAGGGTGAAATACAATAAGCAGCCCCGGTCACAAGAATTTGTTCCAGT
>JAKIUJ010000201.1 GCA_021647625.1 Desulfobacula sp. | reverse complement strand
GGTATCCAGGGGTATGCGTCTTTGGTAAAATCAGGCTTTGACCGGGACACTGATGAATTTAAACGACTTGCCAGCATAGATGAGTATGTCTTTTCCGGTGCTGAAATGGCAAAGCAACTATTAGGTTTTGCTCAGAAAACCTGCCAGGAATCTTGTTTATTAAATCTTAATTATCTTTTGAAAATGTCAGCAAAGATGTTTGGTCGAACCAAAAAAGATATTTTGATTGAACAATATCTGGAAAAACGGTTGTGGGGAACCGTTGTGGATGAAGGACAGATCAAACAGGTGTTGATGAATTTATTTGTTAATGCCTGGCAGGCGATGCCGGATGGCGGTAAAATTATTATTAAATCTGAAAATATGGAACTTGATGATGCACAAGCAAATGAACTTGGGCTGCAGGAAAAGGGATTTTATGTAAAGATATCCGTTACCGATACCGGTGTTGGTATTAATGACGAGATAATGGATAGAATTTTTGATCCTTTCTTTACAACCAAAGAGCGTGGACAAGGTACCGGTCTGGGCCTTGCAACAGCCTACGGTATAATTAAAAGTCATAAAGGAATGTTCAAGGTTGAAAGTCAACTTGATCAGGGCAGTTCGTTTACATTCGTTTTGCCGGCCAGTCAGAAGACTGTCCAGGAGGCAATTAAAGCATCCAGAGAACAAGAGAAAATCGTTAGCGGGAAAGGGAACATCTTATTGGTTGATGATGAAAAAGGCGTTATTGAGGTATGTTCTGAAATGCTCGAATCGTTAGGATATAAGGTAAAGGCTGTTTCCAACGGTTTTGAAGCATTAAAAACGATAAGATTAAAAGATCAAAAAATCGATCTGGTTATTCTGGACATGGTTATGCCTGGGATGAACGGTCAGGAAACGTTTGAAAAAATCCGAGGGATTGATCCGGAAATGAAAGTGCTTTTATCATCCGGATACAGCAAGGAAGCGCATCTGGAACAAATGATGGATCAAGGCTGCAATGGGTTTATATTAAAACCCTTTGATGTGGCAAAATTATCGGCAAAAATAAGTCGTGTGTTTAAATCTTTAGAAAACGTATAGAATAGTTATTAAAACAACAAAGAGGGTTTGGACAGTGTTCCAAACCCTCTTTGTTATTTAGTGTTTGAACGAAAACCCACCCATCTGCTTCGTTGCTGCAAAATCCTGCCAAATTATAATCGGGCCTCATGTACTATAGTACACTCCGGTTTCAGCATTTCTTGCGCCTTGCATATGGGCAACTTTTCGTCCAGCCACTATTTATGCATTTAAAAAGGTTATTTAAACGTTTTTTCAAGATCCGGAATGATCTGTTTTTTACGGCTCATGATTCCAGGCAGCCATAGTTTGCCGTCAACAGGTGCAATACCAAAAGTGCTTTCGATCACTGCTTCGTCATCAGAAGCAATGAGAAGTTCTGTGCCTTCTTTCATGATATCCGTGAGCATCAGCAATACTGTATGATGGCCTTTTTCAGCTTTAAGATCGCGGATGTCTTTTTCAAGATCGGCTTTAATACCGTCAACAATTGAAAGGTCTACCAGTTCGAGTTGTCCACAACCTACACCTTTACCGTTCATGTTGAAATCTTTGTAGTCACGAAGAACAAGCTCGCGAATCGGAGTTCCGTCCACAGCGGATTTTACCTTGAACATTTCAATACCCAATGCTTCAAGGTCGCTTTCACCACAGATTTCGGATAATTTTGCACAAACTTCTTTGTCCGCATCAGTACAGGTGGCTGATTTGAAAATAACCGTATCGGAAAGGATGGCACACAGCATAATACCGGCAATGTCTTTTGGTATTTCAATATCAAAATATTTATACATGGAAGCTACAACGGTACAGGTACAGCCAACAGGCCATATCCAGCATTCCAGAGGCTGTCCGGTAGTGACATCACCCAGTTTGTGATGATCTACAATGCCGAGAATATTTGCATCAGCAAGATCATCAGGGCTTTGAGCCAGATCAGAGTGATCCACAAGATAAACATCTTTGCCTGCATAAGACGTAACAACTTCAGGTGCAGCTACACCAAATTTGTTAAGTACAAAAGTAGATTCAGGGTTTAATTCGCCCTGCATCGCAGGTGCAATATCTTCACCCAGTTTCTTTTTAAGATCAGCAAGTGCAATAGCGCCACAAACAGAATCGGTATCAGGATTTTTGTGACCAAATACTAAAGTTGACATAAAACCTCCTAAGTTTAGTCGTCATGTTTTTTATTATTGGATGATCAAAACCATTTAATCATCATTTGTTTTTATCTATTGTTTGAACAAAAACTCACCCATCTGCGGCGTTGCTGTAAAATTCTTAAATCCTCATGTACCATAGTACACTCCGGATTCAGGATTCCCTGCGCTTTGCATATGGGCAACTTGCCGCCCAAACACGGTGTCTTCGGTCAGGCACTATATCGTAACCCAAATAAAAAAACCGCAATATCTTATAGAATTAATTGGCAATAACCTCAAGGGAATTTTTTATAATCGTTTGTTTCTGTTATGGAATAAATTTGTAGTAGACGGCAACTATAGTCAATTTTAATTGACTTTATACCAGTGCTTTACCCTGCCTTGGATAATTGAAGGTGTTGACGAAATCATTTTTATCTGTTTAAGATAAAAAAATACAACAAGATAAAGAACATAAGACCTTTTTACCAATGTTAAGGAGGGGGGCAATGTCAGATAAAGATAACGCAGAAAAACGTGCGCACGAGCGGAAACCAACCAATGTCGGAGTTGAAATAGTGACTGGTGGTAGAGTGGACAAGGCCATTGCAAAAGATGTTTCTCTATGTGGTATCTTTATAAAAAATCAAGATTCTGCCGGATATGATCTGGATGAAGATATTGTTCTGGCATTTGAATCCAGAACCGGGAAAGCCCATACCATTGAAGGTAAAATAGTTAGAAAAGATGCCGAGGGTATAGGCATCCGATTTAAAAAAGAATTGATCGCCACCGCTTTAAAGCATGCTGAAGAGTGGCTCTAAAATAGGTAGAGAATTTTAAAGGTTTTAATATGGCAGCATAACCGGAATATTTCATGAAATATTCCGGTTAATTATTTTTAATGCAAATTTTGCATTTGTTGCAGTCAATCATGGGGCAGGAACCGGATTTTTTTTCTAATCGCGCTTTTTCATATTCTTCCGCTAAAAATTGTTTATTAATCCTGTTATTCAGAAAATCCCAGGGGAGGGGTCCCTCCGGGTTCTTTTCCTTGTAAATCAGGTCATTGCAATAGGTGCTATTCTGTCTTACCGCAAAAGACCAACCGTTTATCATTGCATTTTCAATCAGGTTTGCCATTTTTTGGTCACCCAGGGAAAGAAGGGCATGAATTTTAGCCTTTCTTAATGATTCGGTATTTATCCGAACATTAGCTGTTTTTTTTAATCCTTCCCGAATAATTTTTACTTTTGCTTTTAGTTGTTTCTCACTGTCCATTTTTGACCATTGAAATGGAGTTGCGGGTTTGGGAATAAACGGATTAATGCTTAAGGTCACTGTCCCGATTTTCTTTTTTTTCCTGGATGCTTCTAAAAATACGGATTTGATTTTTTTTGTCAGTTCAACAATGGCGCTAACATCCTCATCGTATTCAAAGGGCAAGCCAATCATAAAATAAAGTTTGATATTAAGAATACCTGCATCCACAAGCTTTTTCGCGGCTAAAAGAATCTCTTGTTCAGTTATTTTTTTATTAATGATAGCTCTCATCCGCTCTGACCCTGCTTCCGGTGCTATGGTTGCTGTCTTTACGCTTGATCGTGAAAGTATCCCCATTAGTTTTTCAGACAATTTGTCTGCCCTGAGGGATGAAAAAGAGATTCGAAATTCTTTTTCAAGTGCATAGTTGCAGATTTCTTCAATTTGAGGATGATCAGCCACAGCCGAACTGACAAGCCCCAGCCTGTTAGTTTTCGTTTTGGCCTCATCAATGGCAGCCAGAATGTTTTCAACAGGGTAGATCCTTGGCGGCCTGTAGATAAATCCGGCACTGCAAAATCTACAGCCATGGGGACATCCTTTAAGTGTTTCCACTAAAAATGTATTTTTGAAAGCTGTATGAGATGATAAAATGATGGACTGGGTGGTGGTTTTTTTTAAATCCTTTATATATTGGACCTTGATTTCAAATGGTTTTTTGTCGGTGTGCAAAGCAGGGACATATGCCCCGGGGAGGGTTATTTCCAATGATGACAAAAAAGAATCTTTATCTGTCATTTTTGAAAAGGCATTAAAAAAAGGACTCAGCAGACATTCTGCTTCACCAAGAAGAAAACTATCGATGAATGGTGCAATGGGTTCAGGATTCAGAAAGCAGGCGACTCCCCCGGCAACCACCAGGGGGTGGGTGTGGTTTCGATCAGGTGATCGCAGGGGGATGCCTGTTTCTCCCAGGAGTTGAACAAGGTTGATAAAGTCATTTTCAAATGAAATTGAAAACAAAATGATATCAAACTGGTTAAGGCGCAATCCACTTTCCCGGCTTTTTATTAACTTGCCGGATTCATGCTTACCCGTTTGGTGGTTTGTCGGCCGATACTTACCTGTTGTTTTAGCATTGCCCTGCCAGAAGACTCTTTCACAAGCCACATTGTCTATCTGGTTGGCAATTTTGTATACGGTTTGAAATCCTAGGGATGACATCCCGGCCTCATAGGTATTTGGATAAACCAGCGCGGCCTTTATCAGGCCCCGGCCTTTTTTGATAATGGCGCCTTGTTCAACATTTGCTTTAGAACCATTATCTTTTGTGGCTTTGAACCTTTTTTTCATATATTAATCAGCTTTTCTGCGCAAAAATGTAGGCACCTCCAAGTCATCATTGTCATAGGGTATAGACCCGAAATCATTCATGATATCATCACCGCCAACGACCTTTTTCTGCTTTAATGTAACCGGATTGTCAAATTCATCCCAATTGGCAAGTTCGGCTTCGGTCGGGGTTCTGACATGTCCTCTGGCAGCCGGTCGATTTGATGCCATGGGCATTGGTGACACAGCCTGGGGTTGCTGCTGGTAAACAGGGACAGCGGAGGGGACGGCCTGGACATTGGGGTCAAACTGATGAATATTGTGAACCTGTTTGGGTTCTTCTGAACCTATGCCTGTTGCAATAACAGTGATTCTCATTTCATCGCCGAGTTCTTCGTCAAAGGTCTGGCCCCAGATGATATCTGCATCATCTCCAACTTCTCTGTAAATTCTATCAGATGCTGCTGTCATTTCATCAAGTGTCAAATCAGAGCTGGATGTGATGTTCATCAAGACGCCTTTTGCGCCTGAAATGGAAATATCTTCCAAAAGCGGATGAGAAATTGCTTTTTCCGCTGCCTCCACAGCTCGGTTTTCTCCGGAAGCAATTCCAATCCCCATCAATGCTTTCCCTGCTTTTTGCATGGTGGTCCTCACATCTGCAAAATCAAGATTGACGTGACCCGGCATCATGATGAGATCGGTAATTCCTTTAACAGAATGATGCAGAATTTCATCTGCTTTGATGAACATATCAACCATTCTGGCACCTTTTGGAGCAATGCCCCTTAGTCTGTCATTTGGGATTGTTATGACGGTATCCGTAATACCATGCAGAAGATCAAGTCCTTCAAGGGCCTGCTTTTCTCTTTTTTTACCCTCAAAGGAAAAGGGTTTTGAGGCAACCGCAACGGTCAATATGCCAAGATCCTTACAGATTTCAGCAATCACAGGGGCGGCGCCTGTTCCGGTACCTCCGCCAAATCCTGCTGTAATAAAGACCATGTGGCTGTCTTCTAATGCATCTCGCAGTTCATCCATGCTTTCGAGAGCTGCTTCCCGGCCTTTGCCTGGATCTGCACCCGCTCCCAAACCTTCGGTCAACTCTTTTCCGATCTGGATTTTAACTTCTGCCCTGGATGCTTCAAGCGCCTGCAAATCTGTGTTGGCTACAATGAACTTTACACCCATAAGTTTGGCATCAATCATGTTATTTACAGCATTGCCACCAGCACCACCAACTCCGATTACCTTGATTTTTGCCGAATTTTCACTCTCCACATAAGAAAATGTCATACCCACCTCCCTGATAAATTAAATAATATCTTTAAACCACTGTTTCATTTTGTTTAATAATCCGTTGAACCCTTGATCCGTATCTTTAAAGTCCATTTTGCAACTGGCACTGGATCCGAATATCACAAGACCTACACCTGTGGCATAGGCTGGGTTTCTTACAATATCTTTTAAGCCACCTATTTTATCCGGCTCGCCAATGCGGACCGGGACTCCGAAAACCGATTCAGCAATTTCCGCGATACCGTTTAAAACCACACTGCCGCCGGTCAGAACAAATCCTGCCGGATAAGTATTCTCAAGTCCGTTGGAGAAAATTTCTTGTTTTAAAAGAGAAAAGATTTCTTCAACCCTGGGTTCTAAAATTTCTGCCAGAATACTTTTGGATAGCTTTTTGGGTGATCTGCCACCCACAGCCGGAACTTCAATTGTTCCTGCACTACGAACACTTTCCGGAATGCATGTCCCATGTTCTATTTTTATTTTTTCAGCTTCCGGCAGGGGAGTCCGAAGGCCAATGGAAATATCGTTGGTCAGGTTGTGTCCCCCAAGGGTCAATTCATATATAAATTTTAAATTGCTGTCTTTAAACAGGGCCAGATCCGTTGTGCCGCCGCCCATATCAGCAATGAGACAGCCCAGTTCTTTTTCTTCGTCCGTAAGTACCGCCTGCCCCGAGGCAAGGGACTCGAGCGCAATGTCACAGACCTCCAGCCCTGCTTTGTTGCAGCATTTTACGATATTTCGGGCACTGGAAACTGCCCCTGTTACAATATGTATTTTGGCTTCAAGGCGAATGGCCGTCATACCCACAGGATTCTGAATGGATTCCATATCATCCACAATGAACTCCTGGGGGATGACATGGAGGATTTCTCTATCGGTTGGAATGGCGACGGCTTTGGCTGCATCAATCACCCGGTCAACATCGTGATCTGTGATTTCACGGCCTTTGATCGCTATAATGCCGTGGGAATTAAATCCCTTGATATGGCTGCCGGCAATACCAACATAAACAGATGAAATATCACACCCTGCCATGAGTTCTGCCTCTTCCACCGCTTTTTTAATGGAATCTACTGTTGATTCAATATTAACGACCGATCCTTTTCTAAGTCCCGTGGACGGATGGGAACCAACACCGATGACGTTTATCTCTTCTTCAAGCATCTCCCCGACAACGGCGGTAATTTTAGTCGTTCCGATATCCAGGCCAACGATTATTTTTTCATTACCTTGCAAGT
>JAKIUJ010000200.1 GCA_021647625.1 Desulfobacula sp. | reverse complement strand
TGCCCTGGTATCCTCGGTAAAAGCTGTATGGTAGAACTCAATGACCCGGTTGAACAGTTTTGTATGGGCCGGAGTAAGCTCAGGCCTGGATTCTGTTTTCTTTTTAACCACTGAACGCTTCAACGCTGAACGCTTCAACGCCTTTTTTGCAGTTAAAGAAGAAGTGTCAAGGCGGTTGACCGCTTCCTTAAAATCCACCTGGTCATAGAGTTCAATAAACCGGATCACGTCCCCTCCCTTACCGCAGCCAAAGCAATGCCATTCGTTTTTTGATGGTGTTATGGAAAGCGATGGATTTTTATCATGGTGGAAAGGGCAAAGACCAAAGTATCCCTTACCATTCTTTTTTAAATTGATGCCTTTGGATTCTGCAAGGGCTTTAAGGTCGACATCCGCCTTTATACGGTCGATTCGTTCTTGTTTTATCATGGTTTCATTCCTGTTGAATGGTACGCATTAAGAAAGCTGTTAAAAAAAATACATAATGCTTCAAAAATGTTTTTGTCACTGAAACGTAACTTTTATAACGAATCGATTCTATAGTGTCAAGCATTTATCAGGCTTGACTATTACCTTTTAATGCTAAATAATTAACAAAAAGCCTTAAAAACAATAATAAATAATATTTTTAGGTGATACTATGGCAATTTCAGAGAAAATGTTACGCTTAAGAAAAGAACATGGATGGAGTCAGCAAAAGCTTGCTAAGAAGCTTGGAACAAGCGGTCCGATCATCGGAAGGTACGAACGCGGAGAGATGACGCCGTCTGTTGATGTGGCAAAAAAACTGGCAAACATATTTAATGTTACCATGGATTATCTTGCAGACGACACCGGCACACTGACCGAGATTAAAGACCGGTCGATACTTAACCGTATCATAGAAATAGAAAAGCTTGAGAATCAGGATAAAAAAACAATTATCCATGTTATAGACAGTCTGCTCAGGGATGCTAAAGCCAGAAAAACCTATGCAACCGGATCATAAGGAGAACCAATATGAACCATATCCAATATATTTCTGATGATCAGGACAATGTCACAGGCGTTATTGTGCCCATTGATCTGTGGAAAGAGATTAAATCAGAAAAAGAAACCGCTTACCTGCTGAAAAGTGCAACAATGAAAAAACGGCTGATTGACGCTAAAAACCGCAAGGAAGGAATCCCCTTTGATAAAGCCTGTGAAGACCTTGGAGTTTGATCCCTCCGGATTTGAAGACCTTGCCTGGTGGATCGATAAAGACAGAAAAAAAGCCAAGAAAATAGTTAAGCTCATCAAAGAAATCCAACGTCATCCGTTTGAGGGAACGGGCAAGCCCGAACCCCTCAAACATGAATTGTCCGGCTGCTGGTCAAGGCGTATTGACCGGGAACACCGTCTGGTTTACCAGGTTCTTCACAGCAAAATCAGGATACTGGCTTGCCGGTATCATTATTAAATCCACAATCTATAATACAATAATCATGGTCCGATCTCTAATTTTTATTTAATTGTCTTTCATATTAGAAATAAAAGGATTGCCAAAAATAGAATAAGAAAATATGCAAAAAAGAAAATCGTTTTTATTAAGCCTCCATGTTTTTCTAATCTTCTTTTTCGCGTTTTCTCGTTAGCTGGAGACAACTTTAATATTCCGCTATACCAAAGCGTATAATATACAACAAAATAAAGGGATCCAAAAAAATAAAATAAATCTTTCCCAGTTGTTTCCATAGTTCAATTTCCTCAAAAAACAAATTCAATTTTAGAGAAGGCTTTATGGTAAGCCTACTTCTTCATCATATCCAAAAACAGCATTCCATCCGTTTTCTATTGCCATACAAAATCCAAATCCGATCATTGGGCCATCCATATGCATGAAACCCGCAATTGTTATACCAGATCCTAATAATGAAAATCCAGTTTTTGTTGCTCGATATTTTAATTTAGAATAATTAATTGATTTAGGTTGTGATGATTTAAATGGATTATAATATTGCTCAAGGGTTCTGTATTGATTTAATCTATTAGTCACGTTAGAAGCCGCTCGGCCAATAAACGATACCTTATCATTAGTAGCTGGACCGAAAACGGTTGTTTTATTAAATTGGTGATTAAAAGCATTTATGAATTTAGTCATATGTTTATATGTAAAATGACCATTTTTATCGATTTCCGCTTGTAGAGATCCATCTAGCTGAGCAGAGTTATCATCTCCTTTGATTCCATCAACAGCAGGATCAAATCCAGGATTTGGGTTACCAGGAGCACCGCTACTAACATCGCTTACGCCACTCACGGACGCAGAATTTCCAGCGATTCCATCACCAAGGCCTTGAGCATCCGGACCACCTTTATGCCCAGTCGGATCAGTATATCTAACAGGATTATTTAGGCAAATAATCCTTTAGGGTTAGTTTTGCCTAAGAGTTTAAATCTCAATGGTAGCAGTCCTTCCCACCAATTTTCTCAAAATTTTAAAAGATCAAAAAACACTAAAAAATGAAGAATCATAAGTATAGTCGCACCCAAATTTAATCAATTTCATACTACAGATATGATGATTTTAAAAGCAGTTAAAATAAAAAGCATCATAGGTGTATTTCTTTTAACTGCAAGGGTTTACAAGGGTATGTTTTTATACTTTATCTTTCTCCCTGGGATGACAGCGCTTGTGAACATCCTTCAGGTCATTAATGGTTAGATGTGTATAGATTTGAGTGGTGTTCAATGATGCGTGTCCCAGGATCTTCCGGATGGTATTCAAATCAGCTTTATTCTTTAACATACCTGTGGCACAGGTATGCCGGAAGGTGTGGGGATGAACATTCTTTTTTATCCTGGCTTTCTTTGCGTACTTTTTAACCAGATCCCAGACGAGATTCTTTGATAACTGCCGCCCTCTTAATGATAAGAATAAATGTTCAACTCCTTTATCTATCAACAATTCAGGTCGAACAGACTTGATATAATTTTCAAGGTATCTGCAGGCAATCCGGCCAATGGGCACAATGCGATCTTTACCACCTTTACCGTTTTCTATCATTAAATATCCATCGTTATAATCAACACCTTTAATCGTCAGTTGATTGACTTCATCCTTGCGGATTCCACTACTGTATAAAATCTCCAATATGGTTCGATCCCTATAACCGGTAATGGTTCTAATATCCGGAGCATAGATGATCCTTTTGGCTTCTTTAGGAGTCAGCACACTTTTAGGCAATGTTTTAGGAATCTTGGCATACTGGATGTCTTTGCCCGGATCAGAGACGATAAAATTCTGTTTGTAAAGATATTGGGTAAACTGCCGGATCACAGATAATATACTGTTCTGATACGCCACACCATTAAGGGCTTTATGGATCTCTACCCTATAAAGTTCGATTGTTTCTGTGGTGATATCGTCAATTTTATCAATATCATTTTGCTGTAAATATTCAATGAACTGGTTCAATTTCAGGATCTTTATCTTAATGGTTCCGGAAGCTTGATTCATTGCCTTTAAAGACTGCTCAAATGATTCAAGATATTGTTTCATGGTGTTGGTATCCTTTCTTTGTCCTTCTCCCTTGGATGGGTCTTTTGATGCACTTTTTTAATGTCTTGAACAAGGGATCTGATGTAAACCTGGGTTGTCTTAAGGTCTTCATGTCCAAGCATCTTTTGAACTGCCCGAAGATCTGCACCATTCTTGATCGATAGGGTTGCAAAGGTGTGTCTGAACGTGTGGGCGGTCACCTTCTTTTTTATTTTAGCTGCCTTTACATACCTTTTGAGCATGGTGGCAATCACCTGTTTGCTCAAGGGTTTGCTGTACTGGTTCAGGAACAGGATTCGTGTAGTTTTATCTTCCTTGCTCAATGTGGGTCTGACCTTTGATATATATTCTTTAAAAAACTTTACGGCATGTTTTCCCAACGGTACTACACGGGTTTTATATCCTTTGCCCTTCTTGATCTTCACTGTGCAGGTTTGAACATCAACATCGTATATGGTTAATGACTGCAGCTCATTAACTCTAATTCCTGTGCTGTAAAACGTCTCCAATACTGTCCTGTCCCGGATGCCGGTCAATGTTCCAAGGTTGGGCTGATCTAATATTAATCTTACCTCTTTGGCTGTTAGTGTTGGTTTGATCTTATTTTTATTTAATTTCGGTTCTGTCACAAACTCGGCAGGATCAATAAAGATGGCGTTGGCTTTCTCCAGGAACTCAAAGAAGCGTTTGATTGATCTGATCTTTATACCAATGGTGGCAACACTGTATGGCTGGTTCTGGGCATTTCTGTAATCGTACAAATCATTGATCCAGAACTCTATCATGGTCGTTGTCACCTGTCGGATGTCTTCAACGCTCACAGCCTTTAAAAACAGTTCTGTGTGTTTGGTATAAGCGCTGATCGTTGCAGGGCTGCGGTTCAGAACATGTAAATGTTCTTTGAACCGTTCCAATAAATCACTATACATATGATGACTCCTTTTTATTAATGGTGTGTTTAATATATTCTGCCGGGATTACCACCAAGTTAAGGTGGTTTGGCATGAAGATGCTTAATTGATAAGCCTTTAGCAGTTAAGGAATAAATCACCAAGTGACCTCCAAGGGGGCTCTAAGTACCCTCCAAGTTGTAAAAACAGCCCTCCTAGTGGAAGTTTTACTCCTCTAAGTTAACACCTGCTTCAATAGCTTTTTCTTTTAACTGCCCTGGATCGGTAAGGCCAATTACAAAGGGTTGGCCCTCTTGTCCTTCACCTTTGTAAACCAACTCATACACATATTCTTTGCCCTTTTTACCCATCACCGTATACAGATATTCCAGCTCTTCAAGCTGTTTAATATGGGTCTTAACCTGGAAGTCACTCCATCCTGAGAACCTCCTTATATCCCGTCTTGTAAAATGGTGGGTGCCGGGTTCCTTGGATTTTGTCTCCACCATGTCCCGGATAAGTTCCAGCAAAGCTCGTGAAGGCGGTGCCAATTCATCCAAAGATCTGCCTAAAACATATCCTGCAATGGTGTTGGTTTTCTCGATATCCTCAAGGTTTACATTGATGTACTCAATAGTTTTATCCTTAAAATCCAGGGTATGGATTTTCTTCTGGTATTGGAACAGGTATGCAATGGCCAGGATCAAATTTAAATACTTGGTGTGATCCCGTCTTGCCCTTAGAGATCTGCTTGTAAAGGTCAACAACTCTGCATAGGGGTTGAACACATGAAGTGGTTTTAAAAGCCGGTTGGCATTGTGGTGCTTTTTGATGATCTCTTTGGATGCAAACTTATTGAGCATGCCCTGCATGGTGTGGTTCTGTCTTTGTTTTGCCAATACCTTTTTTGTCATGTCTTCAGATTCATCTATGGAGATAAATACAAATCGGCTTGCTGTCTCACCGTCTATATCCACCTGGGTAGTGGTAATAAAGACCATCAAGGGACCTTCCACTTTATTAACCATGGTTTTTTGTTCACCGGTCATATTGTCTTTGCCGGTGTAGGCAATGGAGATCTCTTTTGATGATTGTATGCTCCTAATCGAATAGATTGCCCCATTCATGCCGTCCAGCTCTTCTATGGCAAGAATTTTGTGTTTCAGGCTTTTACTGCCTGTGTAAAACAATGCCTGATCGGTAAGTCTGGTATATTTGACGCAATCTTCATCCGGAACCAGGGATAAGACTGTATCCTGTAAATAAGACTTGCCTGCAGCAGACCGGGATTGGATCATGACAGATAAAGGATTTTCCATTTTCCTGGAGATAGCGGCCACATAGCACAA
The DNA here is from genome assembly GCA_021647625.1 of Desulfobacula sp. Taxonomy (GTDB): domain Bacteria; phylum Desulfobacterota; class Desulfobacteria; order Desulfobacterales; family Desulfobacteraceae; genus Desulfobacula. Next base: position 1,576 of record JAKIUJ010000200.1, on the reverse strand, counting down.
CAGCTTATTCATCTCTTCTCCGGTGTAGCCAAGGGTTTCATAGTCTTTGAGGATCTCGGTGAATATATCCGGATTTTGCAGGAATTTTAAGGCTTCTGCTTTGTCCTGATCTGTCATGGCTTGCTCAGGTTCTTTGTCCGGATCTTTGGTTTTGTAATGCTCTGCCTGTTGCAACAGCGCTGTTACGTCCTTATTGATCAGATTTTCTTCCTTGTTGAACAGGTCGCACAAGCCTTTGATTAAGAATGCTCTGGATCTTGCAGAGTAAAAATCAACGGTATCTACATGCATATTATTATTGATGATCCCTTTGACCGTGGCTTTAAGCTTACTGCCTTTCCTGGATATGCCTCTGATTTCGTATTGGCGGTCATCAATAGCCACGGTAAAGCCGTATTCTGTTTTGGTGACCTGGGGCTTACTTTCTTTTTTAGCTGCCTTGGGATCTGCCTGGGTTACCAGATCTTTGAAGGCTGTCACAGGATCAGCAGTTAAAAGAAAAAAATCATTAATATCTGTATTCTCAGGTAACCCGACACAGTGGGGCTTTAAATGATTCATTTCTAAAGTCTGTTGGATTGTTTCAGCGGCCTTTTCTCCCGGTTCATCCCCATCAAAACAGATGAATATCTGTTCTGTTTTGTATTGTTTAAATAATTCCAAATGATCATCAATAAAGCCGTTCACACCATAACAGGGAATAGTGTTCTTTATCCCGGCGTTGATTAATGTCAGGCTGTCTATGATCGATTCTGTAAGGATAATATCTTTATGGGTTTTACCGGCCTGCCAGTTAAACACACCTTTTCTATTCCCTGGCAGGTACAAATGGTTTGCACCTTTATTGTCTATTCTTCTGCCGTACATACCGCAAGGGTTGCCCTTAAGATCAAACACCGGGAACGTTACGCAGTTATAAAAGAGTTCTTTGCCCCTGATGTTGAGGATGCCTATTTCTTTTAACTGCTTGATAATCTTTTTATCTTCAGGCAGCACCTTTAAAAGGGTTCCGTTGGCAAAACCTGTTTTGTAATCACCAAATATTTTGTTATCTGTAATGCCCCGTTTGTTCAGATACTCCTTTGCTCTTAAATCCTCTGCAAAGGCGGTATGGTAAAAGTCGATCACCCGGTTGAACAGTTTAATATGGGCTGGTGTCAGACCAAATTTTAGATCTGTTTTTTTTTAACCGTTGCCTTCGCCTTCTTTGCAGTTAAAGAAGAACTGTCCAGGCGGTGAACCGCCTCCTTAAAATCAACCTGGTCATAGAGTTCAACAAACCGGATCACATCACCGCCTTTACCGCAGCCAAAGCAATGCCATTCGTTTTTGGATGGTGTTATAGATAAGGAAGGATTTTTATCATGGTGGAATGGGCAAAGACCAAAGTATCCTTTACCGTTCTTTTTTAATCTTATGCCTTTGGACTCTGCAAGGGCTTTAAGATCTGTGGTAACCTTTATACGGTCGATTCGTTCTTGTTCTATCATATCTCGTCTCTTTTTCTATTAGCCGAAGGATATTTATGAAATAAATACCTACAAGGCTCTTAGGTTTTTAAACAGGATGTCTCTTA
>JAKIUJ010000199.1 GCA_021647625.1 Desulfobacula sp. | reverse complement strand
CTTCTTCCGGCGACAGTTCCGCCCAGATGGATATGGCCGTACAAATGACCCAGCAATCGGCACAGGAAGCCTTGACCATGGTTAAAAACTATATTCAGGAACTCTTACCTGATTACAGTGTTCCATGGGTTTTTGGTGATTTTTTAAAACGCTATTCCATTCACCATCAATTGTTATCTGCTTCGTATAACGTTGGTGGGCCTTCTGCCGGTTATGCCCTGGCGCTTAACACCTTGTCCGCATTATTGAGACTGCCCCTTTGTATTGACTTTGGTATTACCGGCGCCCCCTGGACTAAAGGTGTCAGAAAAGATGAAGTCGGTGGCTCCGTTATCATTGGTGGTCATAGGAAAAAAACAGAAAAAGTACTTTTGTATTTGCGCCGAATGTATATGCCCCTGCAAAACTATAAGGATCTTGAACCTGAATTTTTAATGGGGTACTGGCAGCGCAAAAAAGATATTATTGCCGTCACCCATTTTGCCGATCTTATGCCGGAGGTCGTGTCTTTAAGCGAGGAACACAACCAGCAACGGGAAGACCTTATTGAAATGAGAATAAAACTGAAAACCGAGAAATATTACGCCAAAGAACGCACGCCCAATCTTAAAGACAATATTATTGATACCAAAAAACAGATGAGACAACGGGCTGAAACAGAAATTATAGAACGGGTTGATGCGATTCGAAAATATCTGACCGATCCGGATCGGAAACAATATATTTCCCATGAGCAGATCTTTAAGCGTTATATAAAAAATAATTGAGTTATTTTTGAGTGGGCCCTTAGCGCTCTCCATCTCTTAGCGCCACGGGCTTAGATAAAATTTCAGCCCAGACGATTGCATTTTGCAGCGTATTCTTTCTAAAGCGAACAGTCTCACCACCTGGCTCATCCATAGACTGAAACGCATTTTTTTCTTGAAATACTTCCAGCCGTTTCTCCTTATCTGATGGTGCAGGAGGCCTTGCCGGTTGTGAAAAAAGTTCAGTTGCAGGTGGCGGTACAGAATCAAGATCAGGTTCATCTGTTTTGTAAAAAGCCGCATCCTCAGACAGTGCTTCCCCTATATTTTCTTCTGCCTTTGCAGTCTGTTGCTGCTGCTGGGTCTGTTGTTCAAGTTCCTGAACAAATCGCTGGATCTGTTCACCTATTTTTGTAAAAAATGACGGTTTTTTTACCTTTTGCGTCTGGGTTGTTTTCTGTTTTCTTGCCCTGACCTGTTTTATAATTGAAGGCAAAATAAAAAAAAGAAGAAACAAAAAAACGGTAATGGCGGACTCAAAATCCATGAGTAAATCCTTGATTTTTGCCGGTCCCAGGTTAGGTTCAAGGAATCGCTGGAGACCGGCATTCGTGGTTTATTCTTTCGGCGTATCTGATTCAGGTGTTGCGATCTGATCTCTCATTTTTGTATCTGCTGAAATATTTTTCATTTTATAATAATCCATAATACCCAAATTGCCGCTCCTGAAGGCTTCGGCCATAGCCAATGGCACCTGGGCTTCAGCTTCCACAACCTTGGCCCGCATTTCCTGTACCCGTGCTTTCATCTCCTGTTCCTGGGCAAATGCCATGGCGCGTTTTTCCTCGGCTTTTGCCTGGGCAATTTTCTTGTCTGCTTCTGCCCGATCCGTCTCAAGCCCCGCTCCGATATTTTTTCCTACATCCACATCGGCAATATCAATGGATAAGATTTCATAGGCGGTTCCGGCATCCAACCCTTTGCTCAGAACCGTCTTGGATATCGTATCCGGATTTTCAAGCACATCCTTATGGGTAACGGCAGAACCGATTGTTGTAACAATTCCCTCACCAACTCTTGCCAGAATAGTCTCTTCACCGGCACCACCCACCAGACGATCGATATTGGCGCGAACGGTGACCCGTGAAAGGGCCTTTAACTGAATTCCATCCTTGGCCATGGCAGCGATCCATGGAGTTTCAATCACTTTTGGGTTGACGGACATCTGTACGGCTTCAAGTACATCCCGGCCCGCAAGGTCAATGGCAACGGCACGGTTAAAAGTGAGTGCTATATTGGCCTTGTCTGCTGCGATCAGTGCCTGGACAACACGGCCGACATTACCGCCGGCAAGATAATGGGATTCAAGAGAGTCCGTGGGAATATCTATACCTGCCTTAACCGCCATGATTTTTGATTCAACGATCAGCTTTGGCGGGACTTTTCTAAATCTCATAAAGATAATATTGAGTAATCCGACCTTTGCACCGGAAACCAACGCCTGCACCCACAAGGCGATGTATGAAAAAATAAAGTAGAACAATACCAGGCCGATAATGCCTGCTATAATAAGTAAGATGATCGTAAATTCCATTGATAACTCTCCTTTTATTTGTTTTTTTCAACTATAATTTGATTTCCTGAAATGCCAGTAACAACTATTGGGGTCTCTTTGTCAACATATTCTCCGTCTGTTACCACATCCATTCGCTGAAAATTGATCATTGCCATGCCTGCCGGCCGAAGATTGGTGACAGCAACACCCGTTTGATTTATTAATGCTTCAGATTCCTGCTTTTGCGAAACCACCCCATTTTTTTTTGACAATTCCTGCTTCAAAGACAGGGGTGATTTTGCCAGAATTTTGATACCAATGACAATGATAATTGGCAGTAACACGATATCCAGTCCTGTAAAAACCATTCCGGCAAAAGTGGAAATAGTCGTAAATACAAGGGTTAAGGAATAGGCAAAAATTCCCAGAGCAATCAGGGTTAAAAGCCCAAGCGACGGGATAAAAATTTCTGCAATAATGACCAGTATTCCAATCACCTGGAGAGCTATGGGTAGTATGTAAACTTTCATTCCAATCCTTTACGTTGAGGTCTAATGGGTTTAACAATCACTCTATTCTGATCTATTCGGTCAACCTCAACCGGGTATCCTTTCTTTATGAATTCTCCCTGGGTGATGGCATCAATTTTTTGATTATCTATAATGATTTTTCCCGATGGTCTAAGAAAGGTATAAGCCGTGCCTGTATCACCCCTTTTCACATTGACAGCCACAGGTATGTCCACATGGGAATCCTGTAAAGTAGCATCAAGATACGGCCCCTTGATGATTTTTGACACCCGGGGCAAAACAAAGCGGATGGTAAAAAGAGAGATCAAAAAGGCTGCCAGAAAAGATCCCATCACTTTGGCAAGATTATTAATCAACAGTTTGCCTTCCCATGGAAAAGAGGGATCAGGAATGACAAACCCCTGGAAAGAAAGTACAAGGCCTGCGGCAATGACAATAAGCGCTGTAATCCCGGCCACACCAAAGCCTGGTAGAACAAACACTTCCACACCGAGAAGCAAAACACCAATAAGAAGGAGCAACACCTCGGAATAATCAGCCAGTCCGACCAGATATTGATTGAAGAACACCAGACCCAGGCACAGGATACCAATGGCTCCGGGCAGGCCAAATCCGGGCGCTTTAATTTCCGTATAAATGGCGCCAATACCAATTAGCATCAAAATAGGCAGCATGGGTTGTATAAATCTGACAAAGCTCTCTGACCAGGATTCTTCAATTATTATAATTTCAGTAGATTCAAACCCCAGCGTTTGCAGAACCTGATCCATATTCTCCACACTTTTTTGTGAGAACCCAAGGGTATGCGCCTCAATGTCATCCATGGTAAGCAGTTCACCCTTGGCAACGATGGTCTTTTTAGTGCTTATCTTTTTTTTGTCAGCTTCTTTCAGGTCATTGTATGCCTTTTTGTCCATATACTCTTTTTTGCCGTCTATTTCGATTTGGTAAACTTCCATATCAATGGTAACCATGGATTCAGCCAGCACCTGGGGGTAATTGTTTTTCTTTGCCAATGCCCTGAATCTTGCCCGGAGCACGGTTTGAATTTTTTCTCCAGCCATCTCTTGCCCTTTCTGGGTGGCAATGATCGGCGCGCAGTCTCCAATAATCGTACTCTTTTTCATAAATAAAAGGTTTGAGGAAAGAGCAATCAATGCGCCAGCAGAAATGGCCCTCTTTTCAACAAAGGCAACCGTTTTTCCCTTTGGCATATTGGAAATAGTATCCACAATATCAAGGGCCGCATCCACCCGCCCCCCAAAGGTATCCAGTTTAAATAAAAAAATCGCATCCTTATCATCCTTGATATCTTTGAGCGCACGCTTAACATAGGCCGACATGGCCGGTTCCACAGTTCCGGAAATCGGGATCACATAGACCTTCTGCTTTGCCTCCTGGGCTAAATACGCCATTTTAGGTAAAAGCATCAGTAAACATAAAACTATAAACGCTAAATCTTTTTTTAATTTCATTTAAGCAGTTCTCTTTTGATCTTAATGAAGATTGTTAATTTTATATACGATAGTTAATTTTCATTTCAAGGTCAAGGCAGAACGACACTCCCGGGGTAAACGCATGTAAACCCGGCATGAATTTTAATTTTTTGTTTTACAGGTACTTATGCAAAATGAGATTTTCATTTGCGTTTACCATCAAACCGTAACTACCTGAAATCATTAATATGCAAACTAAGGGTGTACTATAGAAGTGGTTGTGTTATAATAGCGAACTTCAAACCAGATAAACTATTGCATCAAGAAAAACACGATTGATATGGGTGAATTGAATAAAAAATTGCCTGTCCTAAATCAAATCCCAAATCCCGGGGCAGCACGGGTTTTGTATTGTGGAGACAGCATCGCCTTTACCCTGGAACTATCCCCGCAAACAAAGGGCCGGGCATGGATACGAACGAATCTGGGAACCTCAGATATTGCCAGAAAAGAGATTATTGACCGGATTGAAAAAAATGAAATCAAACTGGATCAGGCCTGGCATGACATACCGATGCCGGCACAAGATAATGGTAATTTTAAAATTGTACTGCCCTTGCATCAGACAGGATTTTTCCAAGCCAAATGTTTTTTTATTCCTGAAAACAGTCATACGCCTGTCTGGCCATCCGGCGACAATACAATTATGAACATAGAACCGGCCGGTACCTGCTGCGCTAATATTATTTACAATGCGTTTGTCCGGCAGTTTGGAAGATCAAAATCACTTCGTTCAAAAGAAATCGATATACCCTCCCTGATCGAGACGCTGGATACCAAAGGGTACACTGTGATTCCGGAATCCGGGAAATTTCGGGATCTGAAACAAGAGGTCGGGTTTATTTTTTCCCGCCTCGGATGCCGGGCCCTTCACCTGCTGCCAATTCATCCCACCCCAACAACATATGCCAGAATGGGACGGTTCGGCAGTCCGTATGCAGCGCTGAATTTTACAGATGTTGATCCCGCCCTGGCTGTATTTGATCCCGCTGTCACACCGCTGGAACAATTTTTGGAACTTGTGGATGCGGTCCATTTTCACAGCGGGTATTTGATCATGGATATTGCCATCAATCATACAGGATGGGCTGCCACCATACATGAAACCAATCCTGAATGGCTGGTCCGGGGGGAAGACGGAAAAATAAAGGCTCCGGGGGCATGGGGTGTTGTATGGTCGGATTTGACAAAACTGGATTACTCTAATATTGAGTTGTGGAAATATATGGCAAATGTCTTCCTGCTCTGGTGTCACAGAGGCGTGGATGGTTTCAGGTGTGATGCCGGTTATATGATTCCGGTTCAAGCCTGGGAATATATTGTGGCAAAAGTAAGACAGGAATACCCGAACACACTTTTTTTTCTTGAAGGGCTGGGTGGCCCCCTTGAAACAACAAAAAAGCTGCTAAACCGGGCCAATTTCAACTGGGCCTATTCTGAATTGTTTCAGCACTATACCAGAGAAGAAATTACAGGCTATCTACCCTTTGCGTTTAAAATGTCAGATGCCAGCGGACACCTGATACATTTTGCAGAAACCCATGATAATAATCGCCTGGCATCAGTTTCGATCCCCTATGCAAAAATGAGAACAGCCCTTTGTGCGCTTTTTTCCATATGTGGCGGATTCGGATTTACCAATGGCGTGGAATGGTTTGCAGATGAAAAAATCAATGTCCATGAATCCAACAGCCTTAACTGGGGTAATAAGCCCAATCAAGTGGATCATATCGCCCGGTTAAACATGATATTAAAAAACCACTCAACATTTTTTGCCGGCACCCGGCTTAAACTGATCCAGGAAAACCGATCACCCTGTCTCGTGCTTTTGCGCCATAACCCGGAATCTGACAAGCGCCTTTTGATCCTGGTGAACCTGGATTGTGACCATTCCCAAAAAGCATTTTGGCAGCCGGCTGCGGCAGGCATTAGCGCCCCGCAATGGTATGATCTCATTACCGGCATGCAATTCGCCGTCAAAACGATTCAAGCATGTCATGCCATTGCACTGGAGCCGGGAGAGGTTCTGGCCCTGACACCTGATGACAAGGATTTAGAACGGTTGAGCCAGCACAGACAGATGGTATCCCAGGCACCGGATCAGGTTCTGCTGCAAAAAAGAAAAGCCAATGTTTTATCCATTTATACGGCGCTGAAAGGATTCAAAGAGATCAGCGGCCTGGATATTCATAAGGAGGCCTTACGGTTCGCTGAAAATCCAATAGAGTTTATCCGAAATTTGAATTCCGATTCCAGAGAGAACCGGGTCATTGTTTTTGATGTAAAAAAAGATCTGACACGCCAGCTTATGATTCCACCGGGATTTTTCCTGATGGTCCGATGTCAGAAAGGGTTCAGAGCAGAGCTTATAGATGAATCAAGATCCCAAAAAAAATCTCTGGGATATGAGGAAGGAATCCTTACTCAAGACAAGACGATATATGTTGCCATTTTCCGGCCACAAAAAATTAAAAAACAACACAAGGAATATTTATTACGCCTGCGCGTATTTGATTCCGGACAGACTCATATTGAAAAAGCCTCGGTGATCTATCTTGCACCTATGGATAAGTTGATGATGCGCTTATCCTTTACCCGTAAGGAAATAGCTGAAAATCCGTCATTAAAATTATTATGTACCACGAACATTGGCGGCATGATGCGGGCAGCAGCCTGCTGGGGGCAGCTTGAAAGCCGTTATGATGCATTGATGGGTGCGAATATGAACACCCTGATACCGGAAAATCGTTGGATGGTTTTGTCACGGTACAGAATCTGGGCGATTTTCCAGGGATATTCACGAGAACTAACGCTGGATTGCCTTCAAGCCTTCTGGTTCTCCTTTGACCAAGGAGGCAAATGGCGGTTTCATGTCCCCTCCTCAGATGGTAAATATTATGTTCTTGATCTTTATCTGTCCATGGATCGCCGGGAAAATAACGTTCGCCTTTACATTCAAAGAGAAAAATCAACAGGAGCAAATACCAGGATTCTGGAGGATGATAAACCCATAAGCCTGATTATACGGCCGGATATCGAAGATCGGAATTTCCATGATACAGTCAAG
>JAKIUJ010000198.1 GCA_021647625.1 Desulfobacula sp. | reverse complement strand
GCTTGAGTCGATCGCGGGAAAAGCCCACGCACTGCGGTTGAAGGTGGCGTCTTCCTCGACGGGAACCGGGGTAGCCCGGGGCGCGGGGGAACCGGGGGTGACGGATGAGGCTATCGCGGAGATGTCTTTGACAATCGGGCAGATACGTCTGGACCTGGAGGCGTTGGCTGGCGAGGCGGACGTCGCGGTGTTGGATGCCCATGCGCGTGGCCGAACGGTGTTGAGTCGGGCGGTGCTGATCCTGTCGGGTGTGAGCCTGCTGGCGGCGTTGCTTGCTGTGTTCAGTGGGATGTTGCAGTACCGGGCGGTGGTGCCGCCGTTGGCGCGGATGCGTGACCGCGTGCGTGAGATCGCGTCGGGGCGGTTTGACCAGCGTGTGACACATTGCGGCAAAGATGAATTCGCGGACCTGGCTGCGGACTTTAACCGGATGGTCGCTGAGTTGGAATCGCTTTACCACAACCTCGAAGAGCGGGTCGAGACCAAGAGCCGGCAACTGGTCCGTTCCGAGCGGCTGGCGAGCGTGGGCTACCTCGCGGCGGGCATGGCCCATGAGATCAACAACCCGCTGGCCGGCATGATGCAGAACGCCCAGGTGATTTTTAACCGGATGACATTAGATATTCCGGCTAACACAGACGCTGCCCGCGAAGTAGGCATTCGTTTTAAAGATATCCGGGCCTATATGGAAAAAAGAGATATCCTGCACAAATTGGATTTAATCAATTCAAGCGGAAACAGGGCTGCCAGAATTGTCAAAAACATGCTCTCTTTTGCCAGAAAAAGTGACACCATCATGGAATCAATTAATCTGTCAAAATTGCTGAAAAAGACAATTGAACTTGCCAGAAGCGATTATAATCTTAAAAAACGATACGATTTTAAACGTATCGACATTATAGAGGATTATAATCCTGACATCCCCCATGTTCTTTGTGACCCAGGTAAAATTCAACAGGTCTTTTTGAATATTTTTAAAAACGGGGCCCAGGCCATGTTTGCTATTGATACCGACCCGGATGCACCCGCTGCCCACTGTTTTAAATTAAAAGTTTACAAGGAAGAAAAAAAAGTCTGTGTTCATATGGAAGATAACGGTCCAGGCTTGGATGAAGAACATAAAAAAAGGCTGTTTGAACCCTTCTATACCACTAAACCTGTGGGCGAAGGTACCGGATTAGGTCTGTCGGTTTCATATTTTATTATTGTAGATGACCACAAGGGAGAGATGCAGGTTGAATCTTCTCCTGGTAAAGGAACCACATTTATTATAAAATTACCAGTTTAATATCGTTCCTGCTTGTTTCAACAATATGACTATGTTTAATTATGATTGAAAGGAAGAAAAAGATGTTTTTGGTTACTGCCGGCCAAATGCAGGAGATGGACAAACAGGCCATAGAATCTTTTGGAATTTCCGGACTTGTCCTGATGGAGAACGCCGCCCGAGGCGCTGTGGATATACTGATCAATCGTTACAAAGACTTGAAAACAAAAAGAATTGCCATACTTGCAGGCCGGGGAAATAACGGCGGAGACGGGTTTGTCATAGCACGATACCTGATGGAAAAAGGTATCCTGGTAAATACTTTTTTATTGTCAAAAAAAAAAAAGGTCCAAGGTGACGCAAAAATTAATATGGATCTTGCCCAAAAACTCTGCGATGGCAATAATGCCGGAGAAATCATCGAAATACCGGATGCAAAAACATTTCAAAATAACCGGGCTGCCATATGCCGCCATGATCTGATTATTGATGCCATCCTTGGCACGGGTCTCAATTCTGATGTCAAAGGATTTTTTAAGGATGCCATTGAATTGCTAAACAGATCAAAAAGTCCAATATTTGCCATTGATATCCCCTCCGGTCTTCATTCGGACACAGGCCAGCCATTAGGTATTGCTGTCAAAGCAGATGCCACTGCGACGTTTGCATTTGCCAAGGCCGGCCACATTCTTTACCCCGGAAATAAATATACGGGAAAACTCGATGTTGTTGATATCGGCATAACCAACTATATTGCCAGAGAAAAGAGCATCTCCTTGTCCGTACTTACAAAAAAACAGATAGCCCCTCTTTTCCCCTCCCGATCCTTTGACAGCCATAAGGGCAGTTATGGCCATCTGGCAATAATTGCCGGTTCTCCCGGGAAAACCGGGGCCGCAGCGTTATGTGCCAACGCTGCCGCAAGATCCGGTACAGGGCTTATCACATTAGGGATACCCGAAAGTTTGAATGAAAGGCTCGAACCCCAGGTTACGGAACCCATGACCCGGCCCCTGAAAGAAGATGGCAATGGTTTGTTAACCGAAACCTGTATGGATCAAATCAATACCATGCTGGATGGGAAACAGGCGCTTGCCCTGGGTCCGGGTATCGGCACCCATGATAGAACAAAAAAACTTGTCCACGCTCTTATTGAAAAAAGTCAGATTCCCCTCATTATTGATGCAGACGGTCTTAACTGCCTTGCAGATAATTCAAAAGTGTTAAAAAAGAAAAAAGCCCCGGCCATATTAACACCCCATCCGGGTGAAATGGCCCGACTCTGCCGGACATCCACAGCAAAAGTCCAGGCCGATAGAATCGGCACAGCCATCTCATTTGCCAAAAACCATGACGTTATCCTTGTTTTAAAGGGTGCCCAAACAATTATTGCCCTGCCCGACGGCACCTGCAGCATCTGTCCCACAGGCAATCCCGGCATGGCATCAGGTGGCATGGGGGATGTCCTCACCGGCATGATCGCAGGCTTTTGCGCCCAGGGTTTTTCCCCAAAAGATGCTGCCCGTGCAGGTGTTTATATCCATGGACTATGTGCAGACCGGCTGGCAAAAAAACTTTCTAAAAAAATGGGGGCATTTGGATACCTGGCAACAGATGTCATGAATGATATCCCTTTTGCCATACACCAGGACCTGTTATGACTTCGGTTGTTTCAAAAAAAATTATCTCAAAAAAAACCGATGACACCCTGACACTTGGTAAATCTCTGGGCCAGAAAATGATCCAAAAAACTTCCATCGCCCTTATCGGAGACCTGGGTGCAGGAAAGACCACCTTTGTTCAAGGTTTGGCCAAAGGACTTGGGGTGGATAAAAATTATTATATCACAAGCCCCACCTATACCCTTATCAACACATATCCGGCAGATCCGTTTACCCTGTGTCACCTGGATCTTTACCGGCTAGGTTCAGTGGATGAACTTGAATTTATAGGGTTTGACGATCTTTTAGAGGACAACCATATTATTATTGTGGAATGGCCTCAAATTCTGAACGATATTTCTTTTAAGTTCGATCTTGAGATAAATTTTGAATTTGATGACCGATATAACCGAATCATATCCGTTCATGCCTCTGGACAAGCAGGATCAAATCTGTTAAGCAACTTACTTTTATAATTTTAACAATAGTTAGTCTGGAGATATTATGGCTTTAAGAGTACAAAAATACGGCGGGACTTCAGTTGCAGACATTGAGTGTATCAACAATGTTGCAGACCGGGTCGTAAAGGCGCACGACCAGGGTGACAAGGTTGTTGTTGTACTCTCCGCCATGGCAGGTGTAACAGACAAATTGATCGCCCTTGCCAAACAGGCCTCGGATACCCCGGATAAAAGAGAGCTTGATGTGCTTCTTGCCACAGGCGAACAGACAACGGCATCCCTTCTTGCCATGATCCTTAAATCCCGCGGCTACAAAGCAAAATCCTTTTTAGGATTCCAGGCAGGGATTAAAACAGACACCTTCTCAGGCAAAGCCAGAATACTGGATATTAACGGTGATAACGTCATGCAGGCCTTGGATAACGGACATATCTGCGTTATTGCAGGATTCCAGGGTGCCGATGAAAATGGCGCAATCACAACACTTGGCCGGGGCGGCTCGGACACCTCAGCGGTTGCCATAGCCTCTTCTCTAAAGGCCGATGTCTGTGAAATTTTCACGGATGTGGATGGTGTTTACACCACAGACCCGAGAATTTGCAGCACCGCAAGAAAAATTAAAACAATATCATACGAAGAAATGCTTGAAATGGCCATATTGGGAGCCAAAGTTCTCCAGATCCGTTCTGTTGAATTTGCTAAAAAATTTAATGTCCCTGTACATGTTCGGTCATCATTCAACGAGGAGGAAGGAACAATGGTTATTAATGAAAGTTCTGATATGGAAAGTGTTGTTGTATCGGGTGTTACCCTTGATATGAATGAAGCAAGAATCACTTTGAAATGTGTACCGGATCAGCCGGGCATATCCGCAAAAATCTTCACCCCGCTAGCCGAAGCCGAAATCATGGTGGATATGATTATTCAGAATACCCGGTCCGGCGGAGAAACAGATATCACCTTTACAGTCACCAAGGATGATTTTGAGCGAGCCAAAGAGATATCGGAAAAAGTTGCCGAAGAAATTGACGCAGAAGATGTATTGACCGGTGAAGAGATTGCAAAGGTATCTGTTATCGGGTTGGGTATGAAATCGCATTCCGGTGTTGCTGCCACCATGTTCAAAGCACTGGCATCTGAAAATATAAATATTAGATTGATCAGTACATCGGAAATCAGGATTTCCTGTATCATTCTGGCAAAATATGCCGAACTTGCGGTCAGAACCCTTCATTGTGCATTTAATCTTGATAAAGAGAAATAAACCTGAGACCTAATTTACAGGGCTGCTTCTATTTCATCTATAACCTTCTGGGCAGCCCTGGCCGGATCATCTGCATCCCTTATGGGTCGTCCGATCACAATCAGATCACTTCCGAAAGAAACCGCCTGTCCCGGCGTTGTTACCCGTTTTTGATCATCATTTTCAAGCAGGGCCCAGGCTGGTCGAATGCCGGGAGTCACGGCTAAAAACTCTTTTCCAAACTGTTGTTTCACCTGTTTAACTTCCTGGCCGGAACAGACGATTCCGGTGCATCCGGCATCAAAGGCCATCTGTGCCCGATGCATGACAAGTGCATTGGGGTCATCCACAAATTCATCTTTAAGACCTGCTGCGGCAACCGCTGTGGCATCATTATCCGTCAGCAACGTCACCCCTAAAACGTCTGTCTTTCCCTGACCACCCTGCACTGCCTTTTCGAGCATGGCCTGGGAAGAAGAGCAATGAACCGTCACAAGATCAACACCCAGATCCGCCACCCGCTGCATGGCACGAAAAACCGTGGCAGAAATATCATGAAGTTTAAGATCTAGAAAAATTTTGGCAGAACTCTCTTTTTTAACCATTTCAACCACCGAAGGTCCCTGGTTAATAAACAGTTCCAGCCCGATTTTGAACATCCCGACATTCCCCTCAAGAAGCCTCACATAATCATATGCCTGCTGTACAGAAGAAAAATCCAGTGGAAATACTATATAATCTTTGCCCTGTTTTTCCATGATCACTCCTTTTAAAAATGCACTTTGATTGCAATATCTTGCTTTACGGGTTTGAATATCAATTTTTTTTTATTTTTTCCATGACTATTTGCCATATTATCAGGGTAAACGCAGAAGACGGCGAAAAAACCAATAATTATGGGTAAGTTATTTAATGTACGTTCATTAGGGTACACTCAAAAGCAACTTTAACTTTAGGGCTTGACTGCCTAAACCAATTAAACTATATAATTAGTTGTTTAGCTAACTATATAAACATTAAAATCAGTGATAAACTTATGGAAAACCTTCTCGCAATATTAAAGGCCGTGTCTGATAAAAACAGACTCAGGATATTTAACGCCCTGCTGTCTTATGATGAACTTTGCGCATGCCAGATTACTGAGCTTTTGCAGGTTGCAGGTGCAACAACCTCAAGGCATTTAAGCCTTATGGTCAATGCCGGCATTTTAAAAAACAGAAAACAGGGGCGTTGGATTTATTTTCGAATAAAGACTGAAGATCTCACACTTGACCCTATTTTTAAATGGATAAAACAAAGGCTCGGGGGGTTGGAGCAAGTGAAAAAAGATAAAAAAAAATTAAAAACCATTGCACGCATCCCATGTGAAGACCTGTGCAGGGAGCAGCGGGGAGAAGTATCCAAATGAAAGAAAAACTAAAGGTCTTGTTTTTGTGTACAGGAAACTCATGCCGAAGCCAAATGGCCCAGGGGTGGGCAAACACCTTGAAACAGGACACGATAAAAGCATATTCCGCCGGTATTGAAATTCATGGTTTAAATCCCGATGCCGTCAAAGTGATGGCGGAAGCAGGGGTTGATATTTCCATGCACAGGTCAAAACATATTGATACGTTTAAAGAGATACCACTGGATGTGGTGATCACCGTCTGTGGACATGCCCATGAAACATGTCCTGTTTTTCCTCCCCGGTGCAGGATCATCCATATGGGGTTTGATGACCCCCCAAAAATGGTAAAAGCACTTGCAAAACAAGGTGCAGACAAAGAAAAACAATTGGACTGTTATCGCAGGGTAAGAGACAAAATAAAGGACTTTGTCAAAGGGTTGCCGGACAATTTAAAAGAAATAAAAAAATGACTCAAAAAAACCATACCGGAAATGATCGAAAAATGACAAGTATCTTTGAACGGTATTTAACGATCTGGATTGGACTGTGTATTGTTGGAGGTATCATTTTAGGCAAAATCGCCCCGGATTTTGCCAAAACATTAGATGCAATGTCGATTAATGTAGGCGGTGCCCCGGTTGTTTCCATACCCATTGCCATCTGCCTTTTTTTTATGATGTATCCCATCATGGTAAAAATCGATTTTGCCTCGGTTGTAAAGGCAGGAAAAAGCGGTAAACCTGTCTTTTTAACCCTGGTTGTGAATTGGTGCATAAAGCCCTTTACCATGTACGCTATTTCAATATTTTTTCTCGGATTTGTTCTCAAATCATTTATCGGTGTGGATGCAATGGATCTGGTTAAAATGCCTTTTGGTCTTGATCTTCCCGTGGGCGCACAACATGGTGCCGGCATGGTTGTTCTGGAAGACGGTATAAAAATGCTCCGGATTCCGTTATGGCGAAGTTATTTTGCCGGATGCATTCTTTTAGGCATAGCCCCTTGCACGGCAATGGTCCTTGTCTGGGGATATCTTTCCCGTGGAAATGATGGACTGACACTTGTCATGGTTGCCATCAACTCTCTTACCATGCTGATTTTATACGGCATTCTGGGTGGATTTTTGCTCGGTGTTGGCAAACTTCCCATACCCTGGCAAGCCCTGTTTTTATCTGTTGCCGTCTATGTGGCCCTGCCGCTTATGGCAGGGTATTTCTCCCGTAAATGGATCATCAACACAAAAGGCGAAACCTGGTTCAAGGAAAAATTTTTAGGATTTTTGACACCGGTCACCATTGGTGCACTTCTTTTAACTCTGGTTCTTTTGTTCAGCTTTAAAGGCGACGTCATCACGGCCAGCCCGCTGACAATTTTATGGATAGCCATTCCTTTGTT
>JAKIUJ010000197.1 GCA_021647625.1 Desulfobacula sp. | reverse complement strand
AAAAGCACGGGGTGACGTACAGAAATCGAGTCAGGCGTACATTTGCGGGACCAGCCTGCAACACAAGGTTAAGTCCTCTATCCATTACAGGCAGTGTCCGTATACTCGGCGCTTACGTGCTGAAAGATGATCTTTCTTTGAAAAAATAGACACATTTTCGCTCGTATGTGTAATAAACAAAAAACACATAAAGCTTGCTGAAGATGCTAAGGAACGTACATTAAATAACTTACCCATAATTATTGCTTTTTTCGCCGTCTTCTGCGTTTCTCGTTGGGCACATAGCTAGTTTAGCTTCCTCCTCGCGCCTTGAATACGACACTTCTGCTAATTAGTGTTTGAACGAAAACACCCATCTGCTTTATTGCTGTAAAATTCTGAAATCCTCATGTACTATAGTACACTCCGGTTTCAAGATTTCTTGCGCCTTGCATATGGGCAACTTTGTGAGCTTTGCTCCTCTACGAGCTGTCCAAACACGGGTTTTCGGTCAGGCACTAATTATGGGCACTTAACTCAGAGCTGATAGAATATATCAAGCTACTACCGCTAATCATTTTCTAATACTTTATTAAAACAACTCTAATAAAGATATTTTATCTTCTGTATCAAGACTTGTTGAAAATTGAATTTACAGAGGTTATTTTGACACCAACCAATTTGTTGATCATATTATTGTTGCTTTCCTCGGTTGCATATTACCTGGGGCGTAAACGTGCCTTTGCCGTTGTAAAAGGCAAGGGGGGCACCCGGGTACTTCATTCACGACCCGGGTATTATGGTACTTTGACAGCGCTTTGGTGTGTGATTCCTGCAATCTTGGTTTTTGCTGTCTGGATGATTGCCGAATCAAGTGTCATCACAGACATGGTATTATCTTGTTTGCCCGAATCGTTCGCCATTTTGCCCGAAGACCGGTTGACCCTTGTCATGAACGATATAAAGAATTTGGTTTATGGCAATATTGTATCCGGCAAGATCGGTCCTGCCATTAAACAGGCAGCCGATTACTACCGTCACCTTCAGTCCATCAGCCATGCTGCACTGACCGTCATTGCTCTGGGTCTGGCAATTTTGGGCCTTGTCGGGGTGCAAAAAATGATTTCCCCAAAACTACGTGCCAGAAATCATGTCGAAAAGGGTGTCCAAATTTTGCTGATCGCCTGCTCCACCATTGCGATATTTACGACCATTGGTATTGTGTTGTCTGTTTTATACGAAGCCATTCGTTTTTTTAAGGTAATTCCTTTTACCGATTTTATATTCGGGCTTGAATGGCGTCCCCAAATGGCCATCCGGTCAGATCAGGTTGGTTCCTCAGGCGCATTCGGGGCCATACCGGTTTTTACGGGAACCTTGTTGGTTTCAGCCATAGCCATGTCGGTTGCTGTTCCTACCGGATTAATGTCAGCCATCTATCTTTCGGAATATGCCAATAAAAAAATCAGGGGCGTGGTAAAACCCCTGCTTGAGATCCTGGCAGGCATACCAACTGTGGTTTATGGTTTTTTTGCAGCTCTGGTGGTTGCGCCTGCCATTCGCAATGCAGGCACAACACTGGGCTTTGAAGTTTCCAGTGAGAGCGCCCTGGCCGCAGGACTTGTCATGGGTGTCATGATCATTCCCTTTGTCTCTTCCCTATCGGATGATGTGATCAATGCCGTTCCCCAAAGTCTTCGGGATGGTGCTTTGGGCCTGGGGTCCACGCAGTCTGAAACCATCCGCAAGGTGGTCATTCCGGCTGCTTTACCGGGAATTGTAGGGGGCGTGCTTTTAGCAGTATCCAGGGCCATCGGTGAAACCATGATTGTTGTCATGGCGGCAGGCTTGTCTGCCAATATGACGGTGAATCCTTTAAAAACGGTAACCACGGTGACGGTACAGATTGTTACCCTTCTGGTGGGCGATCAGGAATTTGACAGCCCAAAAACATTGGCTGCATTTGCGCTGGGTCTGTTGCTTTTTGTCATTACCTTGATCCTAAATGTCATCGCACTTTATGTGGTGAGAAATTACAGGGAACAATATGAATAATTCACTATCACCGTCCAGAACTTTAGATATTGTCCATAAGGGATTAAAGAGAAGAGTCAACGCTGAAAGGCGATTCCGCTTGTGTGGCCTTTTCGCTATCATTTTCAGCCTTGTCTGTTTGTCCACCTTGTTCGTCAGCATTTTTGTCAACGGATATACAGCGTTTTTCCAGACCCATATTCAATTGACGGTTTTTCTTGATCCCGATAAAATTGATACGCCAAATATCATGGACGCTGATTTTTCGGGCATGGTAAAGCAGTCTTTGAGAACAAAGTTTCCAGATGTTAAATCCCGCAAAGACAAGAGAAAACTGTATGCATTGGTCAGTTCCGGTGCTGCCTACCAATTGATGGATATTGTCAAAGAATACCCGCAAAAAATCGGGAGTGAAATCCAGGTTTGGGTGCCGGCGGATGATGATGTGGACATGCTCATGAAAGGCCATATCAAGCGCAACGTAAAAGAGAGTGACCGCCGATTGAATGATGCCCAGATATCCTGGATCGAAACGTTTGAAGAACAGGGCAAAATAAGAAAGCAATTTAATTTTACCTTTTTTACTTCAGGCGATTCAAGAGAACCTGAACTATCCGGTGTCCGTGGGGCAGTCAGCGGATCATTTCTTACTTTGATCATCACCCTGGTTTTATCTTTTCCCATTGGTGTTGCAACCGCTGTTTATTTAGAAGAGTTTGCTCCAAAAAACCGGTGGACTGACTTGATTGAGGTCAATATAAATAACCTGGCCGCAGTGCCATCCATTGTTTTCGGCTTGCTGGGACTGGCCGTATTCTTAAATTTTTTCGGGCTGCCAAGATCCTCTCCCATGGTGGGTGGATTTGTTTTAACATTGATGACCTTGCCCACCATTATTATTGCCGGTCGAGCGTCTTTGAAATCAGTCCCGCCATCCATTCGAGAGGCTGCGTTGGGCATCGGCGCCTCTAAAACACAGATGGTGTGTCACCATGTACTGCCTTTAGCAATGCCGGGTATGCTGACCGGAACCATCATCGGTATGGCCCAGGCCCTTGGCGAGACCGCCCCTTTGCTCATGATCGGTATGGTGGCGTTTATTGTGGATATTCCGGGAAGCATTACCGACCCTTCCACGGTGTTGCCTGTTCAGATTTTTTTATGGGCAGACAGCCCTGAAAGAGCATTTTTGGAAAAGACATCAGCGGCGATCATGGTATTGCTTTTCTTCTTGATCACCATGAATGCAGCTGCTGTTATTTTAAGAAGGAAGTTTGAAAAAAAATGGTAAATTTAAAAAAATAAAAATGGAGATGAAAATGAAAAAAAGCTTATTTGTTGTTATGGTTATCGTGTGTGCCCTATTATCGATAGGGGTTGTTGACAGTTCTTTTGCCGGTGCAAGCAGAGATTATATCTCAATTGTAGGGTCTTCAACTGTGTATCCCTTTGCAACTGTTGTGGCGGAAAAATTTGGCAAATCAAGTGGTTTTAAAACCCCGAAAATTGAATCAACCGGTTCCGGCGGCGGGCACAAATTATTTGGATCGGGCGTTGGGGTTCAACATCCGGACATTACAAATTCTTCGCGTCGAATTAAGAAATCTGAGTTTGAAAAGGCAAACAAAAACGGTGTGACTGGTATTGTTGAGGTGAAAATCGGATATGACGGGATCGTCGTTGCCAATTCCAAGAAGACAGCAGTTTTAAAGTTGACCCGCAGGGACTTGTATCTGGCACTGGCAGCACAGGTTCCCAATCCTGACGGCAGTCAAATTCTGATCAGCAATCCGTATAGAACATGGAAAGATGTCAACGCATCTCTTCCAGCTTTAAAAATCGAAGTGCTGGGGCCTCCACCGACATCCGGTACACGGGATGCTTTTGTTGAGCTTGCCATGGAAGGCGGTGCTAAAAAGTTTGCCTTTATCAAAGCTATGAAAAAGATTGACAAGAAAAAATATAAGGCTGTCTGTCATATGGTTCGTGAAGACGGGGCATATATTGAAGCCGGTGAAAATGATAATTTGATTGTTCAAAAACTTATTGCCAACCCAAATGCGTTGGGAATTTTCGGATTTTCATTTCTTGATCAAAACACGGATAAAATTCAAGGGTCGTTTATTGATGGTGTTGAACCGACATTTGAAGCCATTGCAGATGGTTCCTATCCGGTCTCCCGGCCCTTGTTTTTTTATGTGAAAAAAGCCCATGTGGATAAGATTCCGGGCATCCGTGAGTTTTTAAAAGAGTTTACAAGTGAGAAAGCCTGGGGCGATGAAGGATATTTGACTGATAAGGGGCTAATCCCCATGCCTGTGGCTGAAAGAAAAAAATACAGATCAGCGGTGGAAAATCTGACAGAGCTGGCACTGTCTGATTTGTAAGGATCAGGGATTCGGGGTATTCCGGTTTTCGGAAGACCCCGTCAACTATCAATATGAAAGTAAAAGAAAAAGGAATCGAACATGCAGGCAGAGATCATTAATGCAATGTCTCCGGATGCGGAATTATTTCAGGCCTATTCGAATAGAACGCAATCCATGGAAAATAGATCCATGCAAGTTCCACGGGGGGATCGGCGAACCGTGGGGCAGGCAACAGTGGAAAATCCGAAAGTGCGTTGTGAAAATGTTGATATTTTTTATGACCTGGGTGAAAAAAAAGCCATCAATAATATTACGCTTGATATCGGTCAAAATGAAGTTATCGCCATGATTGGTCCGTCAGGATGTGGGAAATCAACATTTTTGCGAAGCATGAACCGGATGAACGATACCATTGAAGGGTGCAGAATGGATGGCAAAATCTTTTTGGAAGGCAAAAATATCTATGATAAGGATGTGGATGTTGTTCCCTTAAGAGCCCAGGTGGGAATGGTGTTCCAAAAACCCAATCCTTTTCCTAAATCTATTTATGACAATGTTGCCTATGGTCCCAAAATCCATGGCCTTGTGAGAACGAAAAACCAAACCGATGAAATCGTTGAACACTCTCTGATACGGGCAGGACTCTGGGAAGAGGTTAAGGATCGGCTGGATAAGCCGGGAACAGGGTTGTCCGGCGGTCAGCAGCAACGATTGTGTATTGCCAGGACCATTGCAGTCGGTCCTGAAGTAATTTTAATGGACGAACCATGTTCTGCATTGGATCCCATTGCCACGGCCATTATTGAAGATCTGATGGATGAGTTGCGAAAAGAATACTCAATTGTGATTGTTACCCATTCCATGCAGCAGGCATCACGTGTTTCCCAGCGAACGGCCTTTTTTCATCTGGGTGATTTGATCGAAATCGGTCCCACAGAGCAGATTTTTTTAAATCCCATTCATCAATTGACGCAGGATTATATCACCGGAAGATTCGGATGATTTGAGGAAAAAAGGAATGCAGTCACATATAGTAAAATCATTTGATTCAGAAACAGACGGGCTTAAAAAAAAGATTATAGAACTTGCAAAAAATTGTGAGCAGCAATTGTCAAAGGCCATTGATGCCTTTGTTGCCATGGATGTTGATCTTGCAAACGCGGTGATTGCGCATGATGAATACATAAATCATCTTCAGCGTGATATTGAAGAAGACGCTGTGTTATTTCTGGCACGACGTCAGCCCATGGCCCTTGATCTTCGGCATCTGCTGTCGGTAATGAAAATTGCAGGAGAACTTGAAAGAATTGCTGATTATGCAGCCAATTTTTCAAAACGCGTATCTCATTTGAAGATGCCTCCCACCCAGGAACCATCCGATCTGATCGTTGAAATGGCAAAAACATGTCAATTGATGATCCATGATGCCATGGATGCTTTTTTGCGGTTGGATGTCAAAAAGGCCGTGGCAGTATGGCATAAAGATGATGATATCGATACCATGTTCGCCAGGATGGTGACCCTGGTTCAAAAACAGATGCAGGAGAACAAATTTGATATTAAAGATGGAACAGGTTTGATTCTTATGGGCAGGTGCTGTGAACGGATTGGGGATCATATCACCAATATGGCAGAGGATATCTACTTTATAAAAACCGGTAAAACTTATTCAGGCGATTTCGAAGATTGCTATAGCTCGTAGCAAGTGAAAGTGATGCTTATTTTAACATTATTAATTAAGAAGACGGTATTTATTCATCTGCGATGAACTATAATTAATTTGAATCCGGTGCTGTTGTAAATGTTTCCAAGGCCTGCTGAAGTATCGGCATTTCTAAATTGAAAGTGGCGGCACATTCAAGAACGCTTTGCAGATCATCAAGGGCCTGGATTTGTACGCCCTCTTCAGCATACTGGGCCTTGAGTTTTTCAAATATCTTATTGGGATGTTTTCCCTTTTTAACAGCCTTTCCGGCTTTCTGGCCAAAGTTTTGCCACAATCCATCAAGACAAAGGGCTGTGAATGTGGCGGTCCAGGGAATGGAGGCTGCTTCAAAGGTGTGTCGCTGCCCGCCAAGATGAATCGCCAATGCACAGGTCTCTTCAGCTGCCTGGGCCATGAGATAGCCAATGTCTGTATGGTCGGCAACCCTGCCGGACGCTTGTACAAAATTAATCCAGATCGCATAAATTCTAGCCAGAATATCGGCGGTCTGAACGCCGATGGGATCATCGGATATAAAGGATTGAACAAACGGATTGTCAAATAGATCAACAAGCGTATCCAATCCATCCCCAGATCCGGCAATAATGCCCTTGATTTTTTTGTTATCAACCAATGTATCAGGGTCAACCGGTCCGGAAAGTGTATATATATGAACATCATTCCTCTTGGATTGCTTAACCATATCCCGTGCCATAAGGTAGGGCAGGGTTTGATGCCTGGAAATAAATCCCCTGGTTGCAATCATCACTAAAAGCCCTTGCTCTGCTGTGGCGAGCACTTTCCTGAAATTGTCTTCAAAATCAGAGGGCTTCAAAGCAATAATGACCTCGCTCGCCTTTCTGAAAGCAGCTGAAAAATCACTGGTGACAAACACGTTTTTGGGCAAAAGTGTTTCACTGAAATGTCCCGGCCCATTGCGGTTAAGCCCCATTTGATCGGCAATCTGTGTTCTTGGATCAAAAATGGTGATACTGGCATTGTTATATTTTTTATCTTCCAGGATTCTGTGGCCGATTAGGCAGGCTAAGGCAAATCCCCAGTTACCGGCGCCCACCACCACAATGTTCTGGTCGGCGGTGGGGGAATACAACCGTCTGTCCGCATGGGTAGCGTAAAAAGAAAGAGCTGCTTTGTTTTTTATTTGGGGAAGGCCGGTTTTGTCTTTGCGCCATTTTTTCAAAACCCCGCGTTTGGTAAGCATGGCAAGACCGTCGACTACGACATCCTTTACAGAATGGCGCAGGATAAAATATTCAAAATCCGGCTGAACACCAAATGTCACCAAATGAGAGTCTTTGGTTTTTTGAATTTGAC
>JAKIUJ010000196.1 GCA_021647625.1 Desulfobacula sp. | reverse complement strand
ACCCCTTATTCCGCTTGTCGGCATTTGTGGCGGGTTAATGGCTTTTAGGAAAAAATATCTAAACCTTATCTGTGTTTTTGGGGTTGCCCTTATCATGATTGGCCTGTTTGGAATCAATTCGTTTCAATTTGAAGGGGATGTGTCGAAGCTTAACCATTTGCAGCCTTCCACACAGAGCGATATGGATAGTTTTCTTGACACTTGGGGCGGGTCTTCACCAAGTCTCATACTTGTCCGTGCAGATACACTGGATCGGGCATTAGAAAAAAATGACGCATTGTATGACCTGCTCAAAAAAATGCAGAAAAAAGGCATGATTGATCAGATAATATCTCTTTCTGATATTTTTCCTTCATCGAAAAAAAGAACTGAAAATGATAGGCGTTTTAATGGGATGATCAATGAGAAAAAGATGATTGAGATTGAAAGAATGTTTGCAAATGCTTCACAGCGAACAGGATTTAAGCCAGATACGTTCAAACCGTTTATACAGACACTTAAACCAAATAAAACTGATTTTTCCATTAAAGAGTTCGATAATACGGTACTTAAAAAATTGATAGACTCAAAAGTTATTTTTCAAGGGGATGACGTATTTATATTAACAACCGTACAAATTAAAGACAAAACACTCATTTTTGATATTATCAGCAAGATAAAATCGACTGTTCACGGGGCCAAATTCCTTGATAGAAAATATTTTGCAGGTACGATCACCTCTCTTGTTGCAAAAGAGTTCAAAAAAATGTTCTTTTTTGCAGCCGCATCTATGATTTTGGTTTTAATGGTGTTTTTTCGGAATCTGAAAATTGTTACAATCATTATCAGTCCGGTTTTTTTAGCCGCCTTTATCACAGCAGGCATTTTGGGATTGTTCAATATTCCCATCAACCTGATCAGTATGATCTTTATAATTTTTGTTTTTGGTGTAGGTGTAGACTTTAGTATCTTTTTAGCGAATCATGAATTGCAAAAAAATGAAAATGAACCCAATGTTACGGCCGGTGCCGTCATTATTTGTGCCATGACAACCATCGGTGCATTTGTCTGCCTTGTTTTTGCACGGCATGAAGCATTATTTTCCATAGGGGTTGCCGGATTAACCGGAATGGTAACCAGCTTGATTCTGTCATTAATGCTGATTCCCTCTTTAATGGAAAGATTTGTAAGTGAAAAAGATAAAAGGCGGTTTAATGGATAAATATATGCCGAATAAACATATGATTGATACCATTATTATCGGTTCCGGGATCAGTGGCATGGCAGCTGGAATTATGCTTGCAAAAGAAGGAGAACAAGTACTTGTTTTAGAACAACATAGTGTCACCGGGGGACTGACACAAACATATTCACGAAAAGGCATGATCTTCCCGACAGGCGTTCACAGGCTGGGATCTTTACAGCCGGGTCAGCCGCTGTGGTATTATTTTAAATATCTGGGCCTTTTAGATAGGCTTGATCTTGTTGGGCTTTCCAATGATTGTTTTGAACGGTTTTTTTTCCCTTCAGATGATTATAAAGTACCTGTTGGCCAGGAGCAATATCAACATAAACTGCATGAATATTTTCCAGACCACAAAAAAAATATTGCCCGGTATTTTAAAGATCTTAAAACGGTCATTTCAAATATCAGCATGTATGACCCAAGTGTTACCCCTTTAAAAAACAGATCACTTCAATATACAGGATCCCTTAAAAAATATCTTGAATCAATCGGTATATCAGGCCGCTTGAAATCTCTGTTAATTGCAAATAGTCCGTTGTATGGTCTTTCCAGCGATGAATGCCCTTTGTTAACCCATTTCCTTGTATCAGATTCATATTTGAATTCTGCTTTTAGAATTAATGAAACAAACACTCCTTTTTCCAAAGCACTTGTTGACTGCCTTGAATCTCACGGCGGAAACGTTCGTGTTAATGCCCGTGTTAAACAATTGGTGATAAAAGACAAAACAGCAACTGGTGTAATGCTGGACAACAACGAGATAATACAATCAAAAAAAATAGTGTTTTCAGGACATCCAAGCCTCATTCTCGATATTTGCCCTCCTGAATTATTCAGGCCGGTTTTCAGGAAAAGACTCAATCAGGCCAACACGCCCGGTTTATTTGGCCTGGCATTAAAATGGAAAAAAAACAGATGCCCGTTTCGAGAAAATGATGCATATATATATGATTCATGGGATGTGGACGATCAGTATAAAAGACATGAAATTATGAAGGATGATTCTTTGGGAATGGTATATTTGAGTGCATTGCCAAATAAAAATCCATCCGGTATAACAAATAAAAACATTGCTGTGACAGCTCTGACCGGGATAAGTGGTACGGAAACAGATGTTTTGCAAACACTTTACAAAGAATCAAAGGACGATAAATATAAACGTGTAAAAAATAAAATTGCTGAAAAAATATTAAACCATATAAAACAGGCCTGTCCTGACGTCCATGCCAATGTAGAAATTGCAGACATCTATTCATCCGCCACTTTTGCGCGATACACCCTGACAAAAAATGGAAGCGCCTATGGTATAAAAAAAACAGCGCAACATTTTCTTGGAGGAATGTTCAGCCCGGCCACCAAGGTGAAAAATTTGTTTTTGACCGGTCAGAGCATTGGATTTAGCGGTATCCATGGGTCCATTGTATCCAGTGTTAATTTATGCAGGATGCTTTTGGGAAAAGAGTATATAACAACTAAAATTATAGGTGTAAAAAAATAAAGATGAACAGAGTTGTTATCACCGGTATGGGAATTATTTCTCCCATTGGAAATACAAAACAAGATGTATTCCGGTCACTATTAAACAATCGTTGCGGAATTGAGCCTGTAGCGTCCTGGGAACACATCAAGGATTTAAAGGTTCGTATTGCAGGCCGCTGCAGAGATTATGATGCAAAAAGGATCAATAGAAAAGACAGAAGAACCATGGGGACTATGGCCATTATGGCGGCCTTGGCCACACTGGATGCCATCTCCATGTCCGGTCTTGATCAAGATATTATTTCATCACCAGCCACGGGTGTGGCAATGGGGTCAACAACCGGATCAGGAGAAGTGATCGAGAAAACCTTTAATGATTTTTTAACTACAGGTGGTATTTCTTGTCTTGAAGGAACCACTTTTATGAAAATCATGAGCCATTCCGTTGCTGCCAATGTGGCTGCCATGCTGAAAACAAAAGGCAGGGTGTTGTCTCCCTGCTGTGCATGTTCGACAAGTACACAGGCAATAGGAGAAGGGTTTGAAATAATAAAAAATGGGTATCAGTCTGTAATGATATGTGGTGGCGCTGATGAACTTCACCACTCAACTGCAGGGGTTTTTGATGTCCTGCATGCGGCATCCCAAAAAAATGGGGAACAACCAATAGAAACGCCAAGACCGTTTGATTTAAAAAGAGATGGTCTTGTGGTCAGTGAAGGTGCCGGCACTCTTATTCTGGAGGAATATGAACATGCAAAAAATAGAGGAGCAGATATTTTTGGTGAACTGATCGGGTATCATACCTGCTGTGATGGGGAGCATATGACCTCTCCCAGGGCTGAAGGGATGTTCAGGTGCATGAAAGGCGCTCTGGATCAGGCAGGATGCAGTATTAATCAAATCGACTATATCAATGCCCATGCAACCGGTACAAAATTAGGTGATATCGCTGAGTCCCAGGCAATTAAAATGCTTTGCAGTGATACAATTCCTGTGAGCGCAACCAAGGGATTTACAGGTCACACCCTGGCAGCAAGCGGTGTTATGGAAACGATTTTTTGTCTATTGATGATGGAACACAATCTTATTATTCCAACCCTTAATCTTGAAAATGTTGATCCTGATTGTAATGGCATTTTTCATGTGCAAAAAAAAATAAGCAAACAATTAAACAGGGTCATGACAAGCAACTTTGCTTTTGGTGGAATAAATGCAACATTGGTTTTACAAAAATAAAGCCCGAACCCTAAGGGCCAGATAATTAAAGGAACCAGATAAGGAGACAATATGCCAAAAAAATTACCTGATACTGATCAAGTTGCTCTTGTAACAGGAGCCAGTCGGGGAATAGGAAAAGCCATTGCCATTGCCCTGGCCCGGACGAATCGATTTGTATATCTTAATTTTTGTTCAAACAAAGAAAAAGCAAAAGAAACCTTAAAAGAGATTGAAAGTCTTGGTGGAAAAGCGGGCCTGCTTCAATTTGATGTTACCCATAAGAAAGATTCTGAGAAGGCCATTAAGACGATAATTTCGGAAAAAGGGAAAATAGATATTCTGATCAACAATGCCGGAATCAGAGATGACATGCTCATGGTCTGGATGAAAAAGAATAACTGGCAAAGTGTTCTGGATACCAATCTGACAGGTTTTTTTAATGTAACCCGGCTTGCTGTTAAAAATATGCTGCCAAAACGCTTTGGTCGGATTATCAATGTCTCCTCTACCTCGGGCCAGATGGGCCAGGGTGGCCAGGTGAATTATTCAGCCTCAAAGGCAGGCCTTATTGGCGCAACAAAAGCTCTTTCCCGGGAAATCGCAAAAAGAAATATTACGGTAAATGCAGTCGCACCCGGATTTATTGAGACAGAAATGATTGAGGGGCTGCCCATTGAGCAAATCGCAAAAACAATTCCGGCAGGGCGATTTGGAACACCAGAAGAAGTCGCTGCTGCTGTTGTTTTTTTGTGTTCAAAAGATGCCGGATATATTACGGGTCAGGTGATTGGTATTAATGGGGGGATTGTTTAGGGAAAATAAGCGTGATAACCATTCTTATTTTAAAATTTAGGCTTGTTTTTTTAAATTTAGGTTACCATGAAGCAAACTATAGTAAAATCAGTTGCCATTACCGGGATCGGTATCATTTCATGCCTTGGAAATGATGTTGGATCTGTTGTCTCCGCCATGAAAAACGGTCGTTCCGGAATCGTTTATGACGAGCAAAGAAAAGATTTAGGATTTAAATCTCCACTAACTTCGAAAATAAAGGATTTTTTTCCCAAAGATTACGGCATTAACAGGAAAGCGCAACGAACGATGTGTGAACCGGCGCTGTATTCATTTGCTGCTGCAAACGATGCGGTAAAAGATGCAGGGCTCAGCGAGGATTTAATACAAAACGACAGATGCGGCATTATCTTCGGCAATGACAGCACGATCAAGGCTGGTGTTGAGGCCATTGATATTGCAAGAAAATACAATGAGACCCATTATATTGGCGCTGGCTATATTTTCAGGGCCATGAATTCTACCATAACAATGAACCTTGCAGCACATTTTAAAACCCGCGGGGCAAATTGGACACTTTCCGCTGCATGTGCAAGCGGCGCGCATGCCATTGGCCAGGCATTAATGATGATTAAAAGTGGCATGCAGGATATTATTATCGCCGGCGCAGCCCAGGAGACAAACTGGATGTCCATGGCCAGTTTTGATACCTTAAATGCATTTTCTTCCCGAACAGACACTCCCCAAAAAGCCTCCCGGCCTTTTGATAAAGACCGGAATGGACTGGTTCCGGGAGGCGGTGGTGCGTGTGTTATCATAGAGGATCTTGATCATGCTGTTGCACGCGACGCCAAAATTTATTGTGTCATTGATGGATATGGGTTCTCATCCGGTATCGGGAAAACACTTTCAGAGCCGAATAAAAAAGGATCTGTAAAAGCAATGGGAAATGCCCTTAAAGATGCATCCATAGGGCCTGAAAAAATAGATTATATTAATGCCCATGCAACATCAACGCTTGTTGGCGACCTTGCTGAAGCCATTGCCATTAACAAGGTGTTTGGCCCGGATACACCCGTATCATCAACAAAATCCATGACCGGGCATGAGTGCTGGATGTCAGGGGCCAGCGAAATTATTTATACCATTTTAATGGCCCAGAATAAGTTTATTGCGCCCAATATTAATTTTCAAGCGCTCAGTGATGATTGTCCGCCAATTAACATCATCTCTGAAGTAAAGGAAAAAAAATTACAGTATGCTATTTCAAATTCATTCGGTTTCGGTGGAACCAATGCTGCTGTTGTCTTAAATTTTAAACCTGAATATTGCACCAAATTTTTAACTGGGTGATTGAGTCCCATATGACAATTTATAGTTTGTATGAAAATAATGAGAACCGGGTGATAAGATACACTCTGATTTTTTTAATGAACTGCATTGCCATGCCGTTGATACTGATGTGGACAATTGGTGGAATGTTACTTTTTCCTGTCGGTTTTCTTTTCATGAAAGTTGCCCTGGGGTATTCGATCCGTTTTATTATGCGTAAATGTATCTGGATCTATGGAAGAGCCTGGCAATTTTTGCTCAGCTTATTTGTTGTATTTGTTCCGCCCAAAACTTTTGGGCAACCATTTAAAAAGCCGGGCGTTATTGTTGTCAACCATCGATCTTTTTTTGATACCTATTGCATGAATATGCTGCCGATCAGCGATGTCTGTTTTGCCGTGAGGGCCTGGCCATTTAAAATACCGCTGTTTAGTATATTCATGAAACTTGCCGGTTATATCAATATTGAGAGCTTTTCCTGGGATAAAATGATGGTCATTGCAAAAAATAATTTTAAAAATAAGAGCTATATCCTGTTTTTTCCTGAGGGGCACAGAAGCCTTGACAGGAATATGACCAAGTTTCATTCAGGTGCCTTTAAGCTGGCTATTGAAAATAATGTTCCTGTTATACCGATTTGCATCACCGGGACACAAGCGCTTTTGGCACCAAAACGACATTATCTCAAGCCTGCAAAAATAAAAATGAGGGTTCTTGCGCCGGTTTTTCCGGATCAATTTGACGGTGATATGAAACATTTGGCCTTTAAAAGAAATGTGAAAGCAAAAATGGAAGAATGCATAAACCAGATGGAAAAAGGGTGTATATAAGTACGATGAAAAGACCCTATTTTAAAATAAATGAAAAAAAGGAAACTCATGAGAGTAATTAATCGTATATTTTTAATATTATTTTTAATGAACTTATCAATGTTAAGTTTATCAGCTGTAGTGATAAAAGGTGAAACAGTTGGAGATACAATAGATAAGTTTGTATCTGCTGTCCAACCCATTTACAAGAAAGGTAATTATACTATGGAGTGTCCTGTAATGAAAGCAGGATACATTGCACGTGTATCAAGGTATGATTATACTTCAGGTAGAACATATTGTTATGTCTATGAAATTGATAAAAATACAAAAAAAGCTTCTGCTACAGCAAAGTCAATAGTTATCTATAATGAAAATTATTATGCAAAAGATTATTTTACAAATATTAATGATGCAGATAGAGGAACAATTGATACAAGCTTAAATTCAAAATGGTCAAGCTTGGGAAAAAATATAGTCAATTCTTCAACCCATAAAGCTCTTCAAGATAAGTATTTTAAAAATTATGTAAGTGTTGGTGGAGATGAATTTCTAACAGCTTCAAAGTATTTACTAGA
>JAKIUJ010000195.1 GCA_021647625.1 Desulfobacula sp. | reverse complement strand
TTCCAATATTCATAAACAAGGAGGTATTGTCCTTGATCAGAGATGCGGTTTTTTGGGCGATTCCTTGTTTTTCAGCAAGGAGCAGTTCTTTACGATGGCGATATTTGACATTTTCAGTTGAAACAGAAAGACCTGCACCTCCATGGTATCGAGCGATATATCCGTCCTCATCAAGAAGATTGATGTCTCGTCGGATGGTCTGGGGGGTGACATTGAATTTTTTTGCCATTTCTTCAACTGTGGCAAATCCGATGGCCTTGATCAATGATATGATCTGCTCTTGTCTGTTGCGGATCGCTTTTCGTTTTATAATCATAAGCCTTTTCTTTGTCGGCGGTTGACCCCGTTAAATTCAGTTGTTTTTTCATATCAGATTTTAATTTATATTGCCAGTCAAATGGTTTTACAATCAGGGCCAACGCATGTAAAATCGACATCATTTTTAATTCTTTTAATTTATTATTGACGGTGTAATAGATTGGATTGGTTTTTTTTTGGCTTTTTGAGCAAAAACGAAAATAATTCAGTGTCGGTTCAACAGGATTTAATCCCTTGTTGTTCATTCTTGAAATAATTGCTCAAATTCTCTTGTTCATAACGTATTCTATGTTTTGCGATTTGTTTTTTCCGAGTATTCTAAATTGATTCTTACCCATGTAAACAAGTGTCATTATAGGACATTAACATATTAGAATCATAATATTTTTTGATATAAACGCCATGTTTTAAAAATTATATGGTTTTTATGCGTACGGAGAGAAGGGGGTTTTCATTTCATATTCGATTTTTTCGCTTGTATAGTTTCAAAATAGATGTTATGTATATTTTCGAACATAAAAATTAAAAAATTAAGACCTTATCAATGAAACAAACGATTGAAACTCAAGTCCTGATCATCGGTGGCGGTGCGACAGGGACTGGTATTGCCAGAGACCTTTCTCTAAGGGGGCTTAATGTTGTCCTTATTGAAAAACAGGATTTAAATGCCGGCGCTTCGGGCGGCAATCATGGATTACTGCATTCGGGTGCCAGATATGTCTGTTCTGATCCGGAAGCGGCTATCGAGTGCAACGCAGAAATTGATATCATCAAGAAGACTGCCGGCCATTGCGTCGAAGAGACAGGCGGCTTTTTTGTAGCAGTCCGTGGAGATGATGAACGATATATCGCCGATTTTCCAGGGATGTGTGAAAAATCAGATATCCCTTTTAAATACATTGAAGTTAAAGACGCCAGACAGATGGAGCCTGCGCTTTCGCCAGAGACAATCGCCGTTTATGGGGTCAATGATGCCTCCATCAATCCGTTTAAGCTCTGCATTGAAAACATGAAAGATGTGACTTCAAAAGGTAGCCTGTATTTTAGTAATTGCATACTCGAATCCTTTGAAATGGACAATAATCAGATCAGCCTGGCAAAAGTAAAAAATCTGGTTACCCATGAAGCCTTTTATATTAAAGCCTGTACTTATGTGAATGCATCCGGCGCATGGGCCAGCCAGGTGGCTTTACTGGTAGGTGCTCCAATCAGTATGGTGTTTTCCAAAGGTACGCTTCTTGTCACCAGCAAGCGAATAACAAAGCGGGTTATAAATCGCCTGAGAAAAGCCACTGATGGGGATATTCTGGTTCCCGGCGGGGTTGTTTCCATTCTGGGAACCACTTCGGTCAGGATCGATACCCCGGATAATATATACCCAACTGTTGATGAAGTTGATCTTATTGTGAATGAGGGAGAAGCCATGGTTCCTTCCCTGAAAAGATGTCGATATGTCAGGGCATATTCAGGTGTCCGCCCTTTGGTTAGTGTCGGGGAAGGTGACGATCGTGAGGTCAGTCGTGGATTTACACTTATTGACCATGAAAAGGATGGCGTAAATAATTTTATAACTATTACCGGTGGCAAATTGTCAACTTATCGATTAATGGCAGAGAAAGCATCAGATATTGTCTGTAAAAAGCAGCAGGTTGCCGGAAAATGTCAGACCAAAGAGATTCCTTTGCCATCGACCCAAAGTGGTGAGTGGTCCGAACCAACTGTTTTTGTAAATGATTTTAGACAGTCAGTCCAACATGATCCGGTTCTTTGCGAGTGTGAAATGGTACCGGCCAGTGCCGTTGATACCATTATAGATGCCATAAAAAAAGATGGGAATCAACCAGACCTGAATGCCATCGGTCTTCGAAGCCGGATTGGAAAAGGCCCATGCCAGGGAGCGTTTTGTTCGCTTAGAATATTGTCCTGTATGTACAATGCAGGAGAACTCACCCATGATCAGGGAATTGATGATTTAAAGCGGTTTTTAAGCAAGCGCTGGAAAGGAGAGCAACCCTTGTTATGGGGAACTGCTATTGTTCAATCTTCTATCAAAGAAATGATACATTGCGGCCTGTTCGGGCTTGAGCTTGAAACCGACCAGGTTTTAACACAGATACTGACTTAGATTGACAATGAATAACCAAGAACAAATAAATTGTGACTTGCTGGTCATCGGACGTGGGTTTGCCGGAATGGTAGCTGTAGACAGAGCATCTGCATTGGGGTTAAAAACAGTTCAGGCAGGAAGTTCATCCAGCCTTTTTCTGGATAGTGGGTTGATCGATCTTTTGGGTGTATATCCAGTAAACAAACTCAGGATTGTTAAAGATCCTGAAGTCAGCCTGGCAATGCTTAAAACAGATATCCCCGATCACCCATACTCAAAAATAAGTAATAAAAAGCTTTTTGAGAGTCTATATTTTTTATTTGATTCTTTAAATGATGCCGACCTGGCCTATGAATACCAAAAAGGGGAAAATTTTTTTATTTTAACCGCTGCCGGTACATTTAAACCCAGCTTCATGGTTCCAAAGACATGTTTAAACGGCTGCGCAAAAAATCTGAATAATAAACGTGTGTTATTTGTCGATTTTAAGGGATTGAAAGGGTATTCCGCCCGACAGATTTCCAATGTTGTTCATAAACTTTGCCCCAGGTCTTCAGCCCTGACCATAGAGGTGCCGGGTCGTTCAGGCGATATGACTCCAATGATGCTTGCAGGCTTATTTGAAGATGATCAGTTTTTAGCAATGATTACAAAAATTATCCGATCAAAAATCGATAATATTGACCTCGTGGGATTTCCTGCAATGTGCGGCATTAATAATAGTTTAGAGATTGTTGAACAAATAGAGAAAATGATTGGTTGCGCTTGTTTTGAAATCCCTGGTCTGCCACCGTCAATCCCGGGTTTGAGATTTAAAAATGCATTTGAAAAAAAAATGTCTCAAAATAATGTGACGGTTTTAAATAAAGCAAAAATGAGATTCGATTCTTTTAAGGATCATACATTTTTTATGACCGCAGTTAACCGGAACATGAATACTTCAATCCAGGCAAAAGGGGTCATTCTTGCTACTGGCCGATTCCAGGGAGGAGGACTGCATGCAAAAAGAGGGTTAATCCAGGAATCTATTTTCCATCTTCCAGTCTATCAACCTGAACGGCGGAATCAGTGGTATGATTTAAATTTTTTTCATCCTGACGGGCATGCTGTTAACCAGGCCGGTATTGAGACCAATGAAATGTTTCAGCCGGTGGACAAAAAAAATATTCCAGAATATGATAACCTTTATGCCGCAGGATCCATCCTGGCCTGTAATGATTGGGTCAGACTCAAATCCGGATCAGGAGTCTCCTGTGTTTCCGCAGTCACAGCAGTGGATCATTTTTATGCTCGATTAAAGGGGGGGCAATGATTGAAGTATCCTTTTATGCTGCTATCATTGTTTTTATTATCGGGGCGGGAATTCAGTTTTTCAGGTTAAATAAAAATAAAGATTTTTCCAACCCAAAAAAGAGCAATCGGCCTCAGTATAATATAAAAGGTTTTTTTTTAAATACGTTTTTACAGGCAAAGCTCTTTAAGGCCGGAAAAGTCAGATGGGCCGTTCACTTTGTATTGTTTTTATCCTTTCTATATCTGCTCATTGTGCATGGACTCCATGCTGTGACGGCTGAGCTTTTTTTTAGTGATTATGAACCTACGCTTGACCCATTTCAATTTTTGAGAAATGTATCCGGTTTTTTTGTCCTTGCCGCCGGCATCGCTTTTATTGTGCGCAGGAGTTTCAACCTTAGGATTAATCAAGATAAAAGAATTAAAATTCACGGCCTGATCACTGTTATTGTTATTGTGCTTTTAATCGGTTCAGGCTTTTTGCTTGAAGCATCCAAGATAATTTCCGAGCCAATTTTTATGGAAATGGTCGAAGAATATTCGGATATTGATGATGAAGAGCTGATTGATCTTAAGCTGCATTGGAAAGATAATTACGCAGTGTTTTTTCAAGAGGATCTTCAATCAGCCCCCGAACAGCTTGAAAATGGTCAAGTTTTGAACGAGGAATACTGCCTGTATTGTCACTCTCCCATAAAATCTGCCGGTATATCAAGGGCAGTCGTAAAAGCAATATATAGTGCAGGCCAGTGGTTTAACGTTAATCGAATAGACAAGGCTTTATATTGGTTTCATTATGGGCTTTGCCTGATTATATTGATCTGTTTGCCTTTTTCGAGGCTATTGCATATATTCTTGATTCCATTTTCGAGCAGCCAAAAGAAAAAAACAGTACACGATTATCAGAAAAGCTCGGTTTCGATTAATCTTGCCACGCTGTATGCCTGCACCAATTGCGGGTATTGCTCCCAGGTATGCAATATTTACCCCAATTATCAAATCAATCGGAACCCAGATGTTTTACCCCATGCAAAAATAGAATCGGTTAAAGGGCTTTTAAAAGATCCGTCTTCAATAAACAAATGGCAGCTTAATGCCGGTAATGGTGCTTGTACACTCTGTTACAAGTGTACAGACATTTGCCCTTCCGGTATTGATCTCCAAAGCTTGTGGACAGTGCTGGACAAAAAACTGGGTGAGATGGGTGCAGTGGACAATAATGATTTGATCAACGAGACATCATTAAATGAATGGATGGCCAAAGAATTTATATCCAATCAGAAGATCAAACAGGATGGGTCACCAAATTGCGGGACTTCAAGCGGTAACCTGACATCAACTCTTGCAGACCGGATCGAATCATTTGAGAATTGTATCCAATGTACCATTTGTACCAATGTCTGTCCGATTCTTGGTTATGATTCAAATGGCATTGACATGACACCCCATCAAATCATGAATCTGTTAAGACTGGGTGAAAAACATTTAGCCACCAGCACCCGAATGGTCTGGTCCTGTCTGACCTGTTACGCATGCCAGGAAAATTGTCCCCAGGAAATTCAAGTGACCGATATCCTCTTGGAACTGCGGAATGCCGGTGGTATGACAGCAGATATAATACAAAAAAATAAATTAACAGAAAAGCTGATCAATAAATGAAACTGGCTTATTTTTCAGGGTGTAAGATTCCCTTTTATATGAAAGATTATGATCTTTCTTTTAAAGCAGTGATGCATCATCTGGGTATTGAACTTGTTGAATTGCCATTTAATTGTTGCGGTTATCCGGTACGAGGCGACAGCTTTGAAATTTCCATTCTGTCAGCCATAAAGAATTTTGCCATTGCTCAAAAACATGACCTGGATATGATTACGCCATGCAAATGCTGCTTTGGCCAGTTTAAGCACGCACAATTCTGGTACAAGACGCAGCCTGCTCTTAAAGAAAAAATAGATGATTTGCTTGCCTTAGAAAATCTGTTATGGGAGGGACACACCAAAGTCAAACATCTGCTCTCATTTTTGACCCATGATATTGGACTTGAAAAGTTAGGAAAACAGATACAAAAAAGATTACCCCCCAGGAATGTCGTTGTTCAATATGGCTGTCATGCATTGAGGCCGTTTTCGGTTACAGGGTTTGATAATCCTTTTGTGCCTAAGATATTTGAACAGCTTTTAGGTCTTACCGGCGTTAAGGTTATTGACTGGTCAAAAAGCACTGAATGTTGCGGTAATCCAATTTTGAAGAGCAATCAGGAGTTATCTCTGAAAATATTGCAAAACAAGTTTAATGCGGCACAAAAAGCTGGTGCAGACTATATTTGCACTGCCTGTACCCACTGCCAGATGCAGTATGAAATGGTGAAGTCTGACAATACAATCAACAATCAAAACCTGACCACTCTTTTATATACTCAAATACTGGGCGCAGCCTTGGGGGTATCAGAAAAAAAATTGTCAGAAACAGGCCGATTACCCGAAGATTTATTTAAAGATGAGTGAGCCCTGAGGTATTATCATATGAAATTAAATACTTCTGCTAATTATGGGCACTTAATTTAATTCCCGTTCCTTAGCCGCATTATTGAATTTTTTCCACGATAACATCATAATATGTTTAAAAGACTATGATGTGGTTTTTAAATTCACATTATTGTTTTTAATCACTTCCATGAGCTGTTGTGGTGGCGCTTTGTCCGTAATCAAGGTGTCAATTTCTTTGATATGCCCCAATTTGACCATGGCGTTTCTCCCAAACTTGGAGTGATCTGCAGTTAGAAAGACTTTCCGTGAGTTTTCAATAATAGTCTGGGCAACATAAACTTCCTTGAAATCAAATTCAAGTAATGTACCGTCCAGATCAATACCGCTGATGCCTATGATACCCACGTCTACCTTGAACTGCTGGATAAAGTTAACCGCAGCTTCTCCTGTGACCCCGCAGTCCCGGCTCCTTACGATGCCGCCGGCCACAATCACTTCAAAATCTTTTTTTTTGCTCATGATGGCAGCTACATTCAGATTGTTGGTTATAATCCGCAGCTTTTTATTGTGGCTGACCAGTTCTTCAGCCACATATTCCGTGGTTGTTCCAATATTGATAAACAAGGAGGTATTGTCCTTGATCAGCGATGCGACCGTTTGGGCGATTTTACGTTTTTCATCCAGGAGTAGTTCTTTACGGTGGCGATAATCGACATTTTCGGTTGAAACTGAAAGACCCGCTCCCCCATGGTATCGGGCGATATGCCCTTCCCCATCGAGAAAATTGATATCCCGCCGGATGGTTTGGGGGGTGACATTGAATTTTTTTGCCATTTCTTCGACAGTGGCAAACCCGCTGGTCTTTATCAATGCTATGATCTGTTCATGCCTGTTGTTAATCGCTTTTCGTTTTATAATCATAGGCCTCTTTTTATCGGATTGACCCTGGTAAGTGTTATAGCTTTTAGCAAGTGAAATGATGCTTAGGAACGTATATTATTAATAAGAAGACGGTTATTCATCTGCAATAAACTATAGTTGTTTATTTTATTGCCAGGAAAATGATTTTTCAATGGCTTTGGCCCAACCGGCGCATAACATATTACGCTGATTCGGCTTCATGAGCGACCGCCATCGTTTATCTTCGGACCAGTTTTTTTTGAGTTCCCGTCTTCCGTTCCAGAAGCCCGTAGCAAGGCCGGCAGCATAGGCGGCACCAAGTGCAGTTGTTTCAATTACGGTGGGGCGGATG
>JAKIUJ010000194.1 GCA_021647625.1 Desulfobacula sp. | reverse complement strand
CGATTTGACATCATCTGGATACCAATGGGCAATCCGCTGGCAGCAAAACCTGCGGGAACGGATATTCCCGGGATACCCGCCATATTGGCAGAAAGGGTAAAGATATCTGTCAAATACATAGATAATGGATCATCTATATTCTCACCGATTTTAAACGCCGGCGCCGGCGCCACAGGAGATAAAATGACATCGCAGTCTTTAAAGGCATCGGCAAAATCCTGCATAATCAATGTCCGCACTTTTGAAGCCCTGCCGTAATACGCGTCATAGTACCCTGCTGACAATGCATAGGTGCCAATAATAATCCGTCTTTGTACCTCTTCACCAAACCCTTTTGACTTGGTATTTTTATACATTTCAATCAGATCATCATTTTCATTATCCCTGAAACCATATCTAACACCATCAAACCGGGCAAGATTGGAACTTGCTTCACACGGGGCAATAATATAATACGCAGCCACAACATAATCGGTATGGGGTAAAGATATTTCCTTAATGGTGACCCCAAGTTCTTTAAGTGTCTGTTTGGCCTCTTCAAATACTTTTTCAACCTCCGGGTCTATTCCCTCTACAGCCAGATACTCTTTTGGGATCCCGGCCGTCATTCCGCGCAACGCATTTTTATCCACGTTTTTTATCGCTTCGGTAAAATCAGGAACATCTTTTGTAGCACTTGTTGAATCTTTTGGGTCATTGCCGGATATCACATTTAACAGTATTGCCGCATCCTCAACACTTCTGGTAATAGGGCCGATCTGATCCAGGGAAGATGCATAGGAAACCAGTCCAAACCGGGAAACACGGCCATATGTCGGCTTAAGCCCGACAACACCACAATGGGATGCCGGCTGTCGAATGGAGCCGCCTGTATCAGTCCCCAGTGCAGCACAGCAGAACTGTGCCGCAACAGCCGCAGCAGAGCCACCGCTTGAGCCGCCGGGTACATACGCCTTATTCCACGGATTTGTTGTATTTTTATAAGAAGAGTTTTCTGTGGATGATCCCATGGCAAACTCATCAAGGTTGGTTTTACCAATGATAATGGCGCCTGCATCTTTAATCTTTTGCACGACGGTCCCATCATACCGGGGAATAAAATTATCTAAAATCTGTGAGGCACAGGTGGTTTTCATCCCCTTGGTGCATAACAGATCTTTAAGCGCTATCGGAATGCCTGTTAAATCACTCCCCTCACCGCTTAATAGCTTCCTATCCGCAACTTTCGCCTGTTCCAGCGCCCGGGTCCTGTCCACAGTAATAAAGGAACCAATGTCCCCATCAAAGCGTTCAATCCTGTCCAGCATGGCTGATGCCAAGTCAAATGAAGTAATTTTACGTTCTTCCAGCATTCTTTTAGCACCTGCAATGGTCAGCTCATGATATTCCATTTTTGTATAATCCTTACCTTTATTTCTCAACAATCTATTTAACCACTCTGGGAACCGTATAAAAATCCTCATCCCTTTCAGGCGCATTGGCCAGGGTTACTTTGGGCCCGGGAGACGGTTTAAGTTCATCAGACCGCAGTACATTGTTCATAAAAGCCGCTCCAGAGGATAGCGTTACTCCTTCAACATCAACATCTTTTAATTTGTCAATATATTGAAGGATATTGCTCAGCTGGTCAGCCATTTTTTCTTTTTGTGAATCTTGAATTTTCAATCGTGCAAGGTGGGCAATTTTTTCAACTTCATCCTTTGATATCTTCATCATTATCCTTTTTAATTATCATGGCTTTTATCTTGATACGATTCAATTTTCCTTTAAATTTTTTTGCGTCTTCAAAATAATAAAAATCACCTGTTCTGACCCTGTACCAGGTGATTCCATCTTTTTCACTCTTTTCCCTGTAGGAGGTGATTCCCTTTTCTTCAAGATTCGCCATCCGGGTGACTGCATCTGTAAAATTCTTATAGGCTGCTATCTGTATCGTATACCTGCCTTTTTTTTTCTTCACGGAAACGACCGGGACGGATAGCGCTTTTATCGGCCTGGATGCTTTTATCTTTTTTTGAAAGGTCCGTTTTTTTGTGCTTGTTTTTATTGGAATAGTCTCAGATATGCTCTGAATTTCAACTTTCGAATCATTTTTTGGCCCCGGTACACTTTTTAAACTCGGTACACTTTTTGGAAAGAGCACTTTGGGTAAAGACTTTTCCTCTGCCACTGGTTGATCAAGAACCTCAAAAAATTCTAGATTTATCTGTTTTTTTTCACTCTCTTTATTGAGAAGTTCACCGGCAATGTTTTTAAGTTGCCGTTCGAACCCCTGGGTATCAAAAGTTATGGGAGAATTCCCCCGCCCCACCACGATACCCAGCACAAACATCCAGACAGCAATAAAAATGATAATAATATATTTTAAAATCCCTTTAAAGGATAACATAGATTACATTCTTTCCGGTGCACTCACCCCAAGAAGCGTTAATCCATTTCTGATGACCTTTTTTACACTCAATACAAGACTTAACCTCGCCAGGGTCTGCTCTTTATTGGCAGTGATCACTTTGTGTTTATTGTAATATCCGTGAAAGGCGGAAGCCAAGCTCATTAAATATGTAAAAATTACATGTGGATGCAGGCTTGTTGCACTCTTTTCAACATTTTCCCTGAAAGAGTTCATAATTTTGAGCAAATTGATTTCTTCTTTTTCCTGTAACAGATCCAGATGTTTTCCTTTGTCAAAATCGATATCAAAAATCAACGATTCCTTGGTGGCTTTTATTAAAATTCCCGTAATTCTGGCATGGACATATTGGACATAATAAACCGGATTTTCCGAATTTTTCTGTTTGGCAAGATCAAGATCAAAATCAAGCCCTGAATCATAGCTGCGGGATAAAAACATAAATCTTGCAGCATCTTTACCCACCTCATCCACAATATCTTTCAGGGTAACAAACTCCCCTGCCCTTGTAGACATCTGGACCGGTACGCCGCCACGAATAAGATTGACCAATTGTACAAGGATCACCCCAAACTGCTCGCTTTTTCGCCCTGAAGCCACAACCGATGCATCAATCCTTTTGATGTACCCATGGTGATCAGCTCCCCAGACATCGATAACCTTGTCAAAGCCGCGCTCATATTTTTCCATATGATACGCAATATCAGAAGCAAAATAAGTTGTCAGTCCATTATTTCTTACAACAACCCGGTTTTTTTCATCCCCGAAATCTTCAGTCCTGAACCAGAGTGCACCATCTTGTTCGTATATCAGATCTTTTGATTTAAAATCCTCTATGGCTTTTTGGACCCTTTTTGTATCATAAAGGCTTTGTTCACTGAACCATTGGTCAAAATCAACACCAAATTGCAAAAGATCCTCTTTAATTGTGCCCAATATTATTTTGGCTGCAAATTTAGCGCAGATTTCAATGGCCAGGGGCTCATCTCTTTCAAGCAGCCCATCCCCTTTTTCTTTCAAGGCCCGTTCTGCCAGGTCCTTTATATAATCACCTTTGTAACAATCTTCAGGAAAATCTATTTGTTTGCCCAAAGATTGCTGAAGCCTTAACCATACAGAGGTGCCAAGTGTTCTAATCTGTCGACCTGAATCATTAATATAATACTCTTTCTGGACATCAAACCCGGCAAAGGAAAGGATATTGCCAACCGCATCACCAACCGCAGCCCCCCTGCCATGCCCGACATGTAAAGGGCCTGTAGGATTTGCACTGACAAATTCAACCTGAATCTTTTGTTTTTTACCAATATCAGAGGAACCATATTGGGTGTTTAGCTCAAGAATCCTATCAACTACCGGATGCCACGCTTCTTTGGTCAAAAAAAAATTGATAAACCCGGGACCTGCGATTTCAATTTTCTCGACCAGTTCGGATGGCTCAATTGAAGCCACAAGATTTTGGGCAATTTTCCGGGGTGCCATCTTCTGAATACCCGCAGAGACCATGGCAAAATTTGTTGAGAAGTCGCCCTGGGATGCATGGCGGGGTTCCTCAACTTCCATCACCGGTATCTGATTTGATGGCAGATCCCCTTTTTCATAAGCCACTGCAGCAGCTTTAAGCATAATCGTTTTTATTGTATCTTTCATTATCAGCTCTAATTCTCGTGTTCAGAATTATCTTCAGGAGTGAATTTAGCAGTATCCTCACCAGCACCGGAATCAATCTCTTTGAGTTCATCCTCGTTGGTATCTCCGTCGCCTTCCAATATTTTATCGATTTCAACATCATCTTCCAGCTGAAATTCTTCTTCAGTGGGAAAAGCTTCTGCATCATCATATTCAATAATCAATTTAGCTTCCTTCGCATTTTTGAAAAATGCAGCAGATTTTTCAAATAATTTTTCACACATATCTGTTGTAGGAAAAAAACTGCGCCGCCTGATGAGCCCGCAAAAGCTATCAAATCCTTCTTCAGAAGCTTTTACAGCTTGCTCAAGATCGTATTGCTCTTCAAGAAGCGGCCTGACAACGCCGGGATCGACCTCACTTGACTCTAAAATTGTCAAAATGCCAGCTTTTATATTTTTCTCAAATCTTATCTTTTGCCTCATCCATGATCTCCTGTATAAATTAGTTAGCCTAAACCTCCTTAATATAGCCCAACACAGCGTTATGTCAATAGATTTAATCCTCAAAAATCAAAGACAAGGCCTGCAAATATTCTATATATTTATTATAATGCATAATCCATGGCATCATAAAAACAATTTCATATTTTTCCAAAATTTTTATACTGTTTTTTTGATCGGCCATCCAATATAGATTCCATTTTACAATAACTTTTGATACCCTGAATATATTTTTTTTGTAAAATCATACTGATTTGACTTTTCACTAACAGCAATGCACAGCTTTGTCCCCTCGACCAGGAAAATGCACTAAAAACCAGAAATTTTGACAAAACATGGATCGAAGACGCAAAATCAATACTATGCCAGCTTGCAGTATTATTTCATATAAAACAGGCAAAAACGATTAAAAAGGCTGCAAGGTTATGTCATTGGACACAAGTACTTCAAAAACAAACGCATCTGATATCACACTTACTCCATATTACGCTGTCGGGATTGTGGCGACAACGGTTGGTCTCCTGGTCATTCTCATTCTTAATTTTTTTACCCCGCTCGACTTGATACAAACCCGAATTTTCGGGCAGGATCAGGCGTTGACCTGGAAAATCATCTTTATAATTTTTTTGCCCAGGTTTCTTTTTGTTCTGGGCATTTCATATATATTTGTCCTTTTCGGAATCAATCAAATGCTCAAACCTATCTCTATATGTCTAACCCTTTTTAAGGGTGGGTCCATTCCCAAAAAAGAATGGGTTAACAATGCGCAAAAAAGGCTCTTGAATCTGCATTTTCTGTTTGTTTTTGTTAATGTTTCCATGTGGATTCTAATTCCAAGTTTTTTAGGGATATTATCGATTCTCACTGGAGTGGCAGATCACCGCACGGTCATCATTCTTTCCGCCAGAGCCTGCATGGTTGGATTAATTGCTTCAGCTGTGGCCTCCCAAAGAGTTGAAACTATCTCACGCAGACAACTCATTCCGTTTTTCTTTCCCAATGGCCGGTTGACTCAATTGGATGGGACAGCAAAAATATCCATATCCAAACGGATAACCTTGGTAAACAGATTGGGTGCCATCATTCCCATAACGATTCTTCTTGTCACCCTGGTAACCCTCCAATGGGAGCTTGAGACAAATCCGGTTCCCGCCAT
Source organism: Desulfobacula sp. (assembly GCA_021647625.1). GTDB lineage: Bacteria > Desulfobacterota > Desulfobacteria > Desulfobacterales > Desulfobacteraceae > Desulfobacula. The sequence goes on along the minus strand of JAKIUJ010000194.1, from coordinate 1,776 downwards.
TACCTATGGCCGGGGCCTTATCACCTTCACCTCTATTTTATTTATCTGGACTGTTCTTTTCTCAAAAGAACTGAATCGATTGCTCAGTAATAATATTGTTGATCCAATAAATGACCTGGTGGATGTGCTTCAAACTGTTCAGAAAGGACAATATGATAAAAAAGCCCAAATTTTATCCAACGATGAAATCGGTTTTGCAGGAGAAGTTGTAAATGAGATGACCCAGGGTCTTGAAGAAAGAAAGAAAATGCAACGATCTTTGAATCTGGCCAGAGAAATTCAACAAAATCTTTTGCCAAAACAAAATCCAAAAATTCCAGGACTGGATATCGCCGGCACCAGTATCTATTGTGATGAAACCGGAGGAGATTATTATGATTTTCTCCTTCCTGAAAACGATCTTAAAAACAAAATTCGAATTGTGCTGGGGGATGTTTCCGGGCATGGCATTTCATCGGCACTTCTCATGGCAACATCAAGGGCTCTGTTTCGTCAAAGATCGGCCCTACCGGGAAATCTGGCCCAGGTCACAACCGATGTCAACCGCCTCTTATGTCAGGATGTCAAAGATTCCGGTAATTTTGTGACACTTTTTTGCATTGAGATGGATATGTCCCAAAAATACTTAAAATGGGTAAGAGCCGGACATGATCCAGCCATATTATATGATTCAAAACAAAACAAAATCACTGAGTTAAAAGGTGACGGTATTGCCCTTGGGATTGATAACTCCTGGCAATACGAAGAATATAAAATTTCAAACATATCAAAAGGACACATTGCAGTTTTCTATACCGACGGTATCTGGGAAGCACAAAATTCAAACGGAGAACGATTTGGAAAAAAGAACCTGTACCGGATGGTTAAAGAAAACGCCCATCTATCTTCTCAACAGATTTTAAAACTGGTCATGGATAAAGTGAATCACTTTCAAAGGGGTGAAAAACATCAGGACGACGCCACCCTTATTATTGTTAAAGTGTGCAACACACCATAAGCGTACTTAGTGTTTGAACGAAAACTCACTCATCTGCTGCGTTGCTGCAAAACTCTGAAATCCTCATGTACTGTAGTACACTCCGGTTTCAGATTTTTTTTGCGCCTTGCATATGGGCAACTTTTCGCCCAAACACGGCTTTTCGATCAGGCACTGCTTATGTTAAATCCTTATAAGTAACCGCCTCTATCTGTTTATTTGCGGCAATAAGCGCAAGCAGATATTCAAGAAAAATAAAGGCCGGATCATTCATGCGCATGTGATGGATCATGATTCCGCATGCAGATGATTTCATTCCTGTTTTAAACTCTTCGTGCATCCTTTGCCACCCGTCCCTTGCCTGTTTTTCTTTTCGGGTATGCAGGTCCACATGGACAGAAAAATCTTTAAACCCCGTGGGGGGTACCGGCAAAGTTCCATGGCTTCTTGAAACTCCTTTAAACCCCATCTTTTTTAATATTATCATTGTTTCCAGACTGCAGCGATTCCACGGCGGGGTAAATATGGGCGTTAACATTTGTCCCAGAATGGTTTGCAGTCTATTCCTGCCATGTGACAATTCATCAAAAAGTTCCCGGTATGACCGTTCCGGTCCGAATTCTTGTTTTTTACCCTTTTTTTCATGGTTCATATGCCGAAACCCGTGCATATGCCAGCAAAAAAGATCACCGCCCTGTATAACAAAATCCTGCATGGAAGCCCACCGCTGCCTCGTCATCCAGGATGGGACAACAGCCAGACACAAAGGTGTTTGATATTTTAAAAAAAGGGCCATCATC